>CBHTSV010000263.1:0-4368 GCA_966095215.1 uncultured Sphingomonas sp.
TCGGCGGGTTCATCGCCGGAATCCTGCTGCCGCGGCCGCTCCTGCTGTGGCGGTACCGGCACGCCTAATTCCACCCCGAGTTCGCTTGGGGAGGGGAACCATGCGGAGCATGGTGGAGGGGCAACTGGCGCTGTGTCAGGACCCCTCCACCATTCACTCTGCGGTGAATGGTTCCCTCCCCATCAGCTGATGGGGAGGAAAGCTAAGTCGTGCGCTCCTTCGGCCGCGAGATGCCGGCGACGCCGCCCTCCAGACCGGGCTCGAGCAGGCGGTGCAGGTGGACGACTACATATTTCATCTCGGCGTCGTCGACGGTCCGCTGGGCCTTGCCGCGCCAGGCATCTTCGGCCGCGGCATAGCTGTCATAGACGCCGACCAGGTCGATCGTGTTGAGATCGAACTCGAGGCCCTGCGGATCCTTCACGCGTCCGCCGAAGACCAGGTGAAGCTTGCTCATGGCGCCCCCGGTAGCAGGATTAGGCTGCCCAAGTCAGCCTTTGTTCCGGGCAGCATCGTAGGCAGCCTGTCCGGAAGCCTTGGCGGCGTCGCGGACGCCATCCAGCAGCGAGCGGATCGTTTCCTCGCCTTTCTGGCGGTTGATGCCGAGCTCGTTGAGCCTGTCGCTGCCCGTGTCCTTCGCAGCCTTGTAAGCGGCTCGCGCCGTGTTCTTGACGCGGCGTGCGGTCGGGCGGACCAGCTTCGTCTCGGCGTCGGTGCGGGGCAGGAGCGCCGCAATCAGAGCACCAGCGGCGATCCCGCCGGCAAGAGCGATCAGGGGAGCTTCGCTGAGGCTGTTGCTCGCGCGGCGCCCTGCGCTCTCATAGGCTTCTATGGCGCGCTGGCGGGCGGACCTGCGGGTTTCGATGCCGCGATCGTCGGTGTCGGGGCGATAGTCTGGTGCGGTCATTCGACTGTCTCCGTTTGACTGGCTTTGGTTTTCTTCGATTTCCTGGACGAGCGCTTCTTCGACACGCCGTTCACGAGCTTGGTGGCGAGATCCATCAGCGGCTCGCGGGCAAGGAAGAGAGCGAGGGCGGCAACGGCGCCGGTCGCGGCGATGGGTCGGGCGCGGACGGCGTCGACCGCGTCCTCGGCCAGATCGGCGCCTTTCTCCTTCGCTCCCTGCCAGGCGTCGCGGGTGAGCCTTTTCGGGCTCAGTCGGTCCTGGAGTTCGTGCGCGCTTGCCATCAGCCGGGAGCGGCTGCGCTCGACCTCGGCCTTGGCTGCAGCGATTTCCGCATTGTCCTTCATAGGTCGCGCTTGAGCCGTTCGACTGCGTACCAGGCGAGGCCGCCGGCACGCCCGGCGAAAATCAGGAACGCGACGATCCCGCCGAGGATCGGGCCCATCGCCCAGTAGAGCACGACGTAGACTCCGATCGCGAGAACGGTGACCGCGGCCTGGGCGAAGAGGAAGGCGGCGCCGAACAACGCGGACGGCAGGGCGAGCGCGCGCGCCTTCGCGGCGGCGATGGCCTTGGCGAGCGCGATCTCGGCTTTCGCATAGGCCTTGCCCTCTTCGACGAGCTCCTGGACGAGCTCGCCGACTGGCCGCTCGGGCGGCTGTTCGCCTTCAGTGGGCTTGAGCATCAGCCCTCATCGTCTTCATCGTCCTCGTCCTTCGCGAGCCCGCTCTTCAGCAGACGCGCGACGACGAAGCCGACGACGGCTGCGCCCGCCAGCGCAATGCCCGGACTGTTGCGGACGAAGTTGCGGGTGTCCTCGATCAGCTCGTCGGGGTCTTTTTCGGCGATCGTGTTCGCCGCATTCTCGATGGCTCCCGCGGCCCGGCGGGCGTAGTCGCCATATTCGGGACCGAGACGCTCCTCGATTCCGGGAGCGGTCTCGCCGACGGTCTTCGCGACATTGGCAAGAGCTTCGGCGGTGCGCTCGAGCCCCTGGCTCACGATTCCGCGCGCCCTTTCGCCGGCCTGGCTCGCCAACTGCTCGCGGCCGCTGCGGAAGCGGTCGGCGAGGCCGCGTTCTGGACTGCCGCTCCCCGTGACCGGGCGCTCGGCGTCTCCTTTGGGTGCAGGCACTTGCTTCTCCTCTACCAAAGTCGTGTCCGCCGTCACCGTTTCGCCTTCGGATGCACCGGCGATCACCGTGTCCGTGCCTTCCGGAAGAGCCGCATTCCTGTCGTCACCTGCCTGGTCGATCATTGCGCGAGTACCTCCTTCGGCTTCAACCGTGGCCGCGGGCCTTCGTTCCGGCAGTCCCGGCGCGAATGTTGCACGCCCGGACGCGCCGATTTAGGGCCTTCACGTACCCCTATATTGTTACGCCTCCGCAAGAAGGAAAGCCATGACCGCGATCGTCGACGTCCATGCCCGCCAGATCCTCGACAGCCGCGGCAATCCGACGGTCGAGGTGGACGTCACGCTGGAGGACGGGAGCATGGGCCGCGCGGCGGTTCCCTCAGGGGCTTCGACGGGTGCGCATGAGGCGGTCGAGCTGCGCGACGGCGACAAGAGCCGCTGGGGCGGGAAGGGCGTCGAGAAGGCCGTTCGCTCGGTCAATGGCGAGATCGCCGAGGAAGTTGTCGGAATGGAGGCCGAGGACCAGGCCGAGCTCGACGCGGCGCTGATCGCGCTGGATGGGACCGAGAACAAGGGACGCCTCGGCGCCAACGCCATCCTTGGCGTGAGCCTTGCGAGCGCGAAAGCCGCCGCCGATGCGCTTGGCCTGCCGCTCTACCGCTATGTCGGAGGAGTCGAGGCGAACCTGCTCCCGGTGCCGATGATGAACATCCTCAACGGCGGAGTGCACGCGGACAACGGCATCGACTTCCAGGAATTCATGGTGATGCCGGTCGGCGCGCCGAACTTCGCCGAGGCGCTGCGCTGCGGGTCGGAGATTTTTCATGCGCTGAAGAGCGCGTTGCATTCGGCGGGGCTTTCAACCGCAGTGGGCGATGAGGGGGGGTTCGCACCAAAGATCGACAGCGCGCGCGAGGCGCTCGATTACATCGAGAAGGCGGTGAGCGCCGCCGGCTACAAGCTCGGCAGCGATGTGCTGCTAGGTCTCGACTGCGCAGCCAGCGAGTATTTCAAGGACGACGCCTACCGCATGATCGGCGAGGGGAAGACGCTCTCGTCCGCGGAGAATGCTGATTTCCTCGGCGAACTGGCGTCGGCCTATCCGATCGCGTCGATCGAGGACGGCATGGCCGAGGACGATTGGGAAGGCTGGAAGGCGCTGACCGAGAAGCTCGGCGGACGCGTGCAGCTCGTCGGCGATGATTTGTTCGTGACCAGCGTGAAGCGGCTGGAGACGGGGATCGCGGACGGGATCGCCAATTCGATCCTGATCAAGGTCAACCAGATCGGCACGCTGACCGAGACGATCGCCGCGGTGCGGCTCGCGCAATCATCGGGCTACACTGCCGTGATGTCACACCGCTCGGGAGAAACCGAGGATTCGACCATCGCCGACCTTGCGGTCGCGCTCTCGACCGGGCAGATCAAGACGGGCAGCCTCGCTCGGTCCGACCGCACGGCGAAATACAACCAGCTGCTGCGGATCGAGGAAGAGCTGGGCGAAAGCGCGCGCTATCCAGGGCGCGGCGCGATCAAGGCGTATCGGGCGGCGTGATCCACATTACGTACGTGAAATATCCACCAATTTTCCCCGGATTTTCCACCAAATCATTCTTTTTGCTTGCGTCCCGGACTCCTTCGTGATTCTCATCATGACGTCATGGGGGGTGCTTCGCGCAGTTTCAGGATGATCCGCCGGTCGGCGTTGCCGGCGCTGGCCTTGATCATCGTCGGGACCTTCGCGGGACATGCGATCGCCGGGCAGAACGGAGTCCTCGCCTGGGGCGGTTATCATCGCGCGCTGAAGGAGCGGCAGGCCGAACTGGCACAGCTCGAGCAGCAGCGTGCGGAGCTGAGGCATCGGTCCCAGCTTCTCGACCCGAACAAGGCCGATCCCGACATGGCCGACGAGCTGGTACGCAAGGACCTCGGCTTGGTGCGGCCTGACGAAGTGATCGTTCCGCTCAACTGAGTGCTCGTCATTGCGAGCGTAGCGAAGCAATCCAGCTCCGTTCTGGATTGCCACGTCGCCTGCGGCTCCTCGCAATGACGGGATGTTGCCGCTTCGACTAGCGCCTCCTATAGGCTGGCGCGCTTCCAACCGTAGAGAGAGTGCCGTGGCGCGAACCGCCAAGAAAGCTGCCGTTCAATCCGCGCAGCAACCGCCCAAGATCGACCGGCCGCCGGAGCCCAAGCGCTACAAGGCGTCGAAGGAGGAGATGCTGCAGCTCTATCGCGAAATGCTGCTCATCCGCCGCTTCGAGGAGCGGGCGGGGCAGCTCTACGGCCTCGGGCTGATCGGCGGCTTTTGCCACCTCTACATCGGTCAG
>CBHTSV010000264.1:0-4074 GCA_966095215.1 uncultured Sphingomonas sp.
GGGCAAGCGAAGGCGGAGCCGCATTACGAATTGCACGCCGGGCGCCTTGCGGTCCTGATCGCAGAGCTGCTGCGAATTCAGAACGGTGCCCGCCTCGCGTCCGACATGGCAGCGGGGCTGCGGGCCGGCCAGGCCTTTGCCGAAGCCTATACGCGGGCGAAGCGCAGCGCCGGCGCGGCCGACTTCAACGATTTAATCGACTGGACCCGCAGGTTGCTGACCACGCCCGGAATGGGTGAATGGGTGCGCTACAAGCTCGACCGCCAGATCGATCATGTGCTCGTCGACGAGGCGCAGGACACCAACGCCGCCCAGTGGGAGATCATCGATCGGCTGATCGAGGAGTTTCACAGCGGATCGAGCGAGAGCGAAGACCGCTTTCGAACCTTCTTCATGGTCGGCGACTTCAAGCAGGCCATCTACGGATTCCAGGGCACCGATCCCGAGCTGTTCAACCAGGTACGGCAGACGCTCAGGCAACGTGCGGAATCACTCAGGGGAGGTGACGATCTCTTCAGCTATCTGGAGAGTGCCCGCGAGTTTCGCGATCTTTCGATCGCTGCGAGCTTCCGCTCCGCCCAGCCAGTCCTGGACGTCGTCGACAGGGTGATCGGTGAGCTGGGCTATGCGGCGCTCGCGTTGCCGGAGCAGCCGCAGCCGCACCGGGCGCATCGCGCCGAACGTCCCGGACGGGTGGAGCTCTGGCAGCCGTTCGCGGTCGAGGATGTCGAAGACGAATCCGACGAAGGCGAGGAGCGCTGGGTCAGCCTCCGCGATCGCTTCTATGCCGACCATCTCGCCCAACGGATTCAAAAACTGGTCGACGAAGCGCCGGTGCTCGCCTCGACCTGTCGGCCGCTGACGCCCGGCGACATCCTGGTCCTGGTGCGAAGCCGCGGCGAGCTTGCCTCGGTGATCGTCGCTCGCCTCTTCGGCAGGGGCGTGCCCGTCGCCGGAGTGGACCGGCTGCACCTGCACGAACCGCTGGCGGTGCAGGACCTGCTCGTCGCGATGAAGTTTGCGGTGCAGCCGAACGACGACCTGAGCCTCGCCTGCCTGCTGGTCTCACCGCTGATCGGTTGGGATCAGGACCGGCTGAGGGAGCTCGCCTACGGACGGCCTTCGTCACTGTGGCGCGAGCTGAGGCGGCGCGCCGAGGAATACAGCGAAGCGCACGAGGCGCTCTCCGGGCTGCTCGCAATAGCCGATTATGCCACGCCTTCGCGCTTTCTCGAGACGATCCTGTCCGGACCGTTGCAGGGGAGGCGAAGACTCTACAGCCGCCTCGGGATGGCCTCGCGCGACGCGATCGATGAGCTGATGAACAGCGCGCTCGAGTTCGAGCGCAACGAGGTGCCCTCGCTCGACCGCTTCATCTCCTGGTTCTCGCGCGGCACCGTCGACGTGCAGCGCGATCCCGGTCAGCCGGCGAACGAGGTGCGCGTGATGACAGTGCACGGTGCGAAGGGCCTCGAAGCTCCGGTCGTCATTCTCGCCGATGCGACCGCCGACCCGGCGAAGCTCGGACGAACACCGCTGACGCTCGAGGACGAGGTCGTGCCAGGCAGCACCGCGCCGCTGCTCCGGCCGAAGAAAGACGAGCGCAACTCGCGCTTCAGCGAGATCATCGAGCGCGAGGAGGTGCGCGACCTACAGGAGCATTGGCGGCTTCTCTATGTCGCGCTGACCCGGGCAGCGGACAGGCTGGTCGTCAGCGGCGTCGCGCCCAAGGCGAAGAAGGACGGGTCGGATCCGCGGCCGGAGAATTGCTGGCATCGCGTTGTCGAGCGAGCGATGCTCGCGAGCAACGCTGAGCAGGTCGACGGAGGACTTGTCCATGGCTCCGCCGCGCCGCTTCGTGCGGCCCGACAGCGCAATAAGATCCAGTTGCCGCCGATCGCAGTGCCCGATTGGGCGCTCCGGCCTGCCTCTCCCGAGGCTCGTCCGCCACGACCGCTCGCGCCGTCGGCTATCACGACCGATGACGAGGCCGCTCCGCCGCCGAGCGAGGCGATGCGCAACGCTGCCCGGCGCGGAACGATCATCCACCAGCTGTTCGAGCGCCTTGCAGGCGTCGAACCTGATGCACGGCCTCCGGCTGCCCTTCGATGGCTCGAGAGGAGCGTCGGCGTCACCGATGAAGCCGAGCGTCGCGGGATCGTCGAGCAGGTTTGCTCGATCCTTTCGGACGAGCGCTTCTCTGCCCTGTTCGGGCCAGGGTCTCTCGGCGAGGCGCCCCTCGCCGCGACGCTGGCTGACGGCCGAGTGATCGCCGGAACGATCGACCGCCTCCTGGTGGAGGAAAGACGCGTTTCGGTGATCGACTTCAAGACCGGGAAGGTGCCCGCCGCGCAGGACCAGATCCGTGCCTCGCATCGCCGCCAGATGGAGGCTTATGTGGAAGCCCTGCGGGTCATTTTCCCGGGCCGGGACATACGCGCGGCCCTCCTCTACACGGCGGGTCCGGTCCTGTACGAAGTTGCGCCTTGAGGGGCGCTGCGCGAGTGCCCATATGGCAGTTGCATCTTCCGCAGGAGAGTCGCCGCCATGGCCACGAAAACCGTCACTGACCAGAGCTTTGCAACCGATGTGCTGGGGGCTGAGGGGCCGGTGCTGGTGGATTTCTGGGCCGAATGGTGCGGGCCGTGCCGGATGATCGCCCCGGCGCTCGAGGAGATTTCCAACGAACTCGGCGACAAGGTGACAGTCGCCAAGCTCAACATCGACGAGAATCCCGACGTCCCGGTGCGGTACGGCGTGCGCGGAATTCCCACGATGCTGCTGTTCAAGGGTGGCCAGCCGATCGCCCAGAAGGTCGGCGCCGCTCCGCGCAGCCAGATTCAGCAGTGGCTTGAGACGAACCTGAGCGCGTCCTCCTCAACCGCCGCCTGACCGAGACGAATTGTCGGGCGGCTCGGTCTCTTCGAGCCCCCGCGTATTCGGCCTGAATTGATCGTGCTTCGGCAGGTCGTCGCCTGGATCGAACCAGGCGACCCTGCGTTTGCAGAAGATATGAAACTGCGGGACGATCGCGTTCGGCTCGTCCAGCGTCGTAACGCTGAAATCCACGGTCTCCGGCTGATGATCGACTTTCATCAGGAATGGCGTGCCGCATTCCCCGCAGAATAAGCGGTGCCCGAAACTCGACGATGCGACCGATTTCACCTTGTCGGCACCCTCGGTCCAGACGAGGTCGCCGTCGGGAACGCTCGCGAAGACCATGGCCGGCGCGCCGCTGTTCAGCTGGCACGTACGGCAATGGCACCAGCCCGCATCGAACGGCTCGCTCTTCAGCTCGTAGCGCACCGCGCCGCACATGCATCCGCCGGTCAGTCCCACATCAAGCTCCCGTTCAATTGACTACGGCTGGGGCGCTCCTTACATCGCCCGGCACAATTTCCCAGCGTCCGGCGAGAGGATTTCGCCCTTTCAGGAACGCACGGGTTTTTAAGGGAATTTCATGTTAGCCGGATTGGCAAAGAGCATCTTCGGATCGGCCAACGATCGCTATGTCCGCGGGCTTGGCAAATATGTCGACGCCGTCAACGCGCTGGAGCCCAATATTCAGGCGCTCACGGATGACGAGCTGCGCGCCCAGACGGACCTTTTCCGACAGCGGCTGGCGAATGGCGAGAAGCTCGACGACCTCCTTCCCGAAGCCTTCGCGACGGTTCGCGAGGCGGCCATCCGGACGCTCGGCCAGCGCCATTATGACGTTCAGCTGATCGGCGGAATTGCGCTCCACCGCGGCGAGATCGCCGAGATGAAGACGGGCGAGGGAAAGACGCTGGTCGCGACGCTCGCCGTCTATCTCAACGCGCTAGAGGGGAAGGGCGTCCACGTTGTCACGGTCAACGACTATCTCGCCACCCGTGACGCCGGCTGGATGGGGCAGATCTACCGCTTCCTCGGCATGAACGTGGGGGTGATCGTCCCCAACCTCACCGATGAAGAGCGCCGCGCCGCCTACAACGCCGACATCACCTACGCCACCAACAACGAGCTCGTCTTCGACGACCTGCGCGACAACATGAAGGTCAGCCGCGCGCAGATGGTGCAGCGGCCCTTCAACTA
>CBHTSV010000265.1:0-2097 GCA_966095215.1 uncultured Sphingomonas sp.
GAAGTCCCGGCCCGGTGAACATCGCGGCTGGAAGCTCGACCGGAAACGGCATCGGGTCGGGCGCAAGCGGGACCGCAGGCGCCATCGCCTGTTCGGTCACCACGTCTTTCGCCTTCCGGGCCATGCAACCCCCCGATGTGCTTATGATTCCGCGAAAAAGGCGAGGAGTCGATTCACCTAGGTTGCGGACTGTCGGAAAGATTTACGCCCATGGGCGGACGGTTGTTCCGTCCCTGTCCCGGAAGGGGAGCTATCGCTCGTAGGCAAGGAACGGAGCGGTCGGCTCCATCTTCTCCGCGATCGCGAGGGCGCGCTTCGGCTGGATCGCGCTTTCCGGATAGGCGTCGAGCACGATCGCCGGAATCAGCCGCTGGATCAGGTCCGAATAAGCGAAGCCGTACGGCACGCCGTTGCGCGGGCCCGTCGCCGCGACGAGCGCATCGATGTCCTGCTCATGGAAGCCGAGCTCGGAGAGCTTCGTTTCCAGCACGTAGCGGCGCTGCTCCTCCCCGGGACGCTCGAAGCTCAATATCTCCGCCGCGCGGCGCTTCACCGCCGGGTCGAGCGCCTCGTAGCGGTTGGTGCACATGATGACCGCCGCGGGCAGGCGCCGGTTCGACAAGCGGTCGATGCCGCGGATGAAGGCATTGACGCCGCTCACGTCCTCGTGGTGCATCTCGGCAGTCGCGCGCGACTGGGCGAGCGCATCGGCCTCGTCGACGAGAAGGATCACGGCCCCTTCGACGTTGTTGCCCTTCACCATCGAATTGGCTTCCTTGACCGTATAGTCGAAGGCCGCGCTGATCAGCTGCGTCATCTCGCCGATCCGCCCCTGCCCGCGGGCCGCGAGGCTGAGCGGCAGCAGAGTCACCTCGATCATCGCATCGCGGGCGACCGCATCGCCGATCGATTCCGCCAGCGCCGTCTTCCCCGACCCGACGTCGCCCGCGAGGATGACGAGCGGCGGCCGGCTGAGCACAGTCTCGAGCAAATGCTTCGCGTCCGGATGGTACACCTCGCCCCACCGGGTCAGCGCGCGCGGATGGACCAGCAGGGTCAGCATCTTGCGCAGCCGGTCCTTCTGGTCGTCGAGCCCGATGAGCCGGTTGAACTGGTCGCGCGCATCCGGGTTCGGATAGGCCATCTGCCGTTCGAACAGGGCCTGGACGTCGATCATCATGGCGCTTCATTCCCCCGGGTTACGCGAGCACTCACGAGGCTGATTATGCCTTGTCCCTTCTCCCTGCGGCAAGTGGCCCCTTCCAATGTAGGAATTGATTTGCTCCACGCTGGCACATGAAGAACCGCACGCCAGTCCCCCGCGAGGAGCGTCCGCCGCTCCCCGACTTCATCCCCGTCGCCCGCAAAAGCCAGCGCCATGACGGCTGGACTCCGGAGCGCCAGAAAGCCTTCATCGAGGCGCTCGCCGACACCGGCTCGGTCAGCCGCGCCTGCGCCATGGTCAACATGACGACGGTCGGCGCCTACTATCTTCGCCGCCAGAAGGGCGCGGAAAGCTTCCGCCGAGCCTGGGAAGCCGCGCTCGACTATGGCGTCGCGCGGATGAAGGACATCGCCTTCGAACGCGCGATCGAAGGCTATCTCGTCCCCTGCTTCGTCGGCGGCAAGCTGATCGGCTGGCGCCGCAAGTACAACGACCGCCTCCTGATGTTCTGCCTCCGCCACTACGGCGAGGACGCGAGCGGCAAGCGCACCAAGATCGAATATTTCAGCACCCGCGCCAGCGCCGGAGCAGCCGCTGCATCTTCCCCCTCTCCCTCGATGGGAGAGGGTCGGGGAGAGGGTGAGGCCCGAGCTGCCGCTGCTTCGGAAGCCTCCACCACAACCGTCCGCACAATCATCTCCGGCAAGGGCGAAGCCCCCAACCTGGACGACGGCAGCACCCTCATCGAATCCTTCGCCGGCATCGACCTAGACGACACCGCCCGGGACGAGATCCTCGCCGTGCTGAAGGACTGCGCCGCCCGCCGCCGCGCCGTCGAGGGAACGCCCGACGACCCGAACGAGCATTTCCTCCCCGTCGAGCAGGAGGAGAAGATGACCCTCATCTACGATCCCGGCTTCAAGCACCCCCGC
>CBHTSV010000266.1:0-1573 GCA_966095215.1 uncultured Sphingomonas sp.
CAGTATCGCTGATGAGGAAACTTCTTCTATAGGTTGATCGATGATTGGTAATTTTGGTCGGTTCAATTTAATGGTGTCTATCGCGGATCGATTAACTTCGACAGCAACAGCCGTTCGGAACCCGGCGGCAGTGGCCCGGCCGCCGGAACCGCATGCGTCGGAAAGATGAGCTGCGTCTGGAATTCGTCGAGCATCAGGAAAAGCGCCGCAAGTGCAGCGGCAGCTGCCGCCCGAAGCAGCCAGCGCCTAGGCGAGCGCCGCCTCGATCGCCGGCGTAACACGGTCGACCGTGTACGGCTTCTCGATCACCGGCGCGTCGTTGAACTCTGGCGGCGGCGGGTCGACGTGGCCGCCGGTCGCGATCACGAACGGCACGTTCTTCTCGCGAAGAGCTGTCGCCACGGGCCAGACATTCTCGCCCTTCAGGTTCACGTCGAGGATCGCGAGGTCGAATCCGCCCTTCTCCACTTCGTCGAGCGCCCCTTCGACGCTGTCGCAGGTCCCGCGGACCTTATGGCCCAGCGAATCGAGGAAATCCTCGAGCATCATCGCGATCAATGGCTCGTCCTCGACAATGAGGATGGAACGCCCCTCGGACATTCACCCGGGGATAGTTGCGCAACATCAATGAGGGAAGCGATTATTTCGCGCCTAATGCGCGCTTCGTGGCTTCAGCGAGTTCCTGCACTGAAAAAGGCTTCGGAAGGAAGCTGCAATTGTCCACGTTGATCGAATTCCTGAGCTGCTCCTCGGCATAGCCGGACATGAAGAGCACCTTGATCTCCGGCCGGTCCTTGCGCGCCTCCCGCACCATCGTCGGCCCGTCCATGCCAGGCATGACGACATCGCTCAGCAGCAGATCGATTTCTTCGCCGCGTTCGAGAATCTCCAGCGCATCCTCGCCGTTGTCGGCGACGATCACCTTGTACCCATGACGAGTGAGCGCCCGCTCGGCGACCGAGCGGACCATCGGCTCGTCCTCGACGAGCAGCACGGTGCCACTGCCCCACAGCTCGCCTTCTCTGGGCTTGACCGTCCTGGACGCGGCTGCTCCGGCCTCCTCCCGGTGGACGGGCAGATAGATGACGAAGCGGGTGCCCTCCCCGACCTTGGAATCGGCAAAGATGAAGCCGCCCGACTGCTTGACGATGCCGTACACGGTAGAAAGGCCGAGACCGGTGCCCTTGCCGACCTCCTTGGTCGTGAAGAACGGCTCGAAGATCTTGCCGAGCACATTGGCCGCAATTCCGCAGCCCGTGTCGGTGACCGACAAGGCGCTGTAGTCGGCGATGGGGAGGATGTCGGACCCAAGCTCCGCCACCTGGTCGGCCTTGACCAGATAGGTCTGGATCGTGAGGGCCCCGCCGCCTTTCTCGGCCATGGCGTCGCGCGCGTTCACGGCAAGGTTGATGATCACCTGCTCGAGCTGGCCAGGATCCGCGCGCACCGGCCCAAGATTGCGGCCGTGCTTTACGATCAGCTCGACGGTCTCGCCGAGCAGCCGCTTCAGCAGATGGGACACCTCCGACACAACGTCGGGAAGCTGGAGCACCTGCGGGCGCAGGGTTTGTTG
>CBHTSV010000267.1:0-5447 GCA_966095215.1 uncultured Sphingomonas sp.
TCGCAGATGATCCTCCGCGATCCGCTGTAGCGGCTCCCCGATGAAGCGGACATGACGGCCCTGGAGGTCGTCCTTGCCGCCAAAATAATCGAAGATCTCGCCGCTGTTCGGATCGGCCGAAAGCGCATTGATGGTGAAGTCACGGCGCGCGGCGTCCGCCTTCCAATCGTCGGTGAAGGCCACCGTTGCGCGTCGCCCGTCCGTCGAGACGTCGCGCCGGAGCGTCGTGATTTCGACTGGCTGACCATCGCTGACGGCAGTCACCGTGCCGTGGTCGATGCCCGTCGGGACGGCCTTGATGCGCGCCGCTTCGAGCCGCTCCACCACCTCCTCCGGCATGAGCCGCGTCGCGAGATCGAGGTCGCTCACGGGAAGGCCGAGCAGATCGTCGCGGACCGCGCCGCCGACATAGCGGGTGAGGCCCTCGTCGGCACCGAGCGCACGCAGCACCCGCTCCATGCCGCGGCGTTTGCGCCATTTCCCGGCGTCGAGTCTCAGCTCCACTGCAGCCTGCGCGACAGGTTTACGATCATCGCCGCGGTCGCCCCCCAGATCCTGCGCCCGTTCCACATGATCTCGTAATAGTGGCGCTCAACTCCCTGGAACAGTGCGCTTCGCCGTTGCTGGTTGCCTGTATCGAGGAGGACGGCGAGCGGGGCTTCGAACCAGTCCGCGACCTCATGCTCGTGGGGCTCGAGCGGCAGGTCCGGCGGGATGACTCCGATCACCGGCGTGACGACATAGCCAGTGACGGTACGATATGGGTCGATTGCGCCGATCACTTCGACGGCGGCCGGATCGAGCAGGATTTCTTCATGAGCCTCGCGAAGAGCGGCGGCGACTGGCGCTTCATCAGGGTCGAGCCGACCTCCGGGGAACGCAATCTGGCCGGCATGCGTGCGCATATTCTCGCGGCGCACAGTCAGGATGACACCGGGCTCGGGCCGCTCCGTAATTGCGACGAGCACGGCGGCCGGCACATCGGCCATGGCGCGCAACTCCGGAAGGTCGCCTTCGAGCGGACGCTCGGCCGCGGGAGTGGACAGAGCTGTGCGCAGCCGGTCGGCAAGCTTCAACGGCCTTGCTCCAGTGGAAAGAAGGCGCCGTCGCTCCAGATTCCGGGCGGGTCGTTGCCTTCGGCGAGCGCCAGCTCGGCGAGATCGTAATAAACGGAACGCGTGAGCTCCGCCTCCAGTCCGTGCCGCACAAGCAGGCGAGGCGAAGGGCCATGCCCGTCGGCGACAATCCTGAGCGGATGATCGGGTCCGAGAATCACGGCGTCGCCGCTGTCGAGGCCGAAGGCGATCCGACGGCCCGGACCTTCGCCTTCGCTGTGCATTTCTATTGCCCGGAAAGCCGTCGTTTCGACATCGATCTCGAGCTTCTCGGCGGGCGTGACCAGGACATGACTGCCGTCCGGCTCTCGTCGCAGAATCGTCGAGAAGAGCCGGACCATCGCCGGTCGGGAGATCGGCGAGCCCTGGTGATACCAGATGCCGTCGCGCCCGATCCGCATCTCGGAATGGCCGCAGCTTTCAGGATTCCACTTGTCGACCGGCGGCAGGCGACGCTCGTCGATGAGCTGCTGAAGCCGTGCGAGGGTCAGGCCCTGAAGCTCGATCGGAGGGCGCGTCTCGGGCATTCCCTTCCACTAGTCATTGCGAGCGCAGCGACGCAATCCAGCCGTGCTTCAACTGGATTGCGTCGTCCCCCGTATCGGGTACGGGGACCTCGCAATGACGGAACAGCGGCAAACAGCTATCGTCACGGGAGCAGGCAAGCGCGTCGGCGCCGAAATCGCCCACGCTTTGGTCCAAGACGGGTGGAGCGTGGTCGCCCATGTCCACAATGCCGGAGACGAGGTGCCTGAAGGCGCGGTGAAGACGGTCGCCGATCTCGACGACGCGGCGTGCGCCGAGCTCATTTTCGACGCGGCGCAAGGCCTTCCGCCCGTTCGGCTGCTGGTCAACAACGCCTCTCGGTTCGCATGGGACGGCTTCGGGGAGTTCAGCCCCGCCGAATTCGAAGCGCATATGGCGGTCAACGTCCGCGCTCCGGCGCTGCTCATCGACCGCTTCGCGGCAGGGCAGGACGGCGGCAGCGACGCGCTCGTCGTCAACCTGCTGGATTCGAAGCTCCCTGCGGCCAATCCAGATTATCTCAGCTATACGTTGTCGAAGCAGGCGCTGTATGGGCTGACCGAACTCGCAGCACGGGCGCTTGCGCCGAAGCGTATCCGGGTCAACGGCATCGCGCCGGGGCTCATGCTGCGATCGACCGGCCAGAGCGAGGAGAATTTCGCGGCCATGCACTCCAACAACCCGCTGAGGCGCGGGGTCGGCGCGGCCGACGTGATCGGTGCGCTGCGCTATTTCATCGGCGCCCCATGCGTGACGGGCGAGGTGCTCGTGATCGATTCCGGCCAGCGATTCATGGGACTTGAACGCGACGTGCAGTTCCTGGGTGACGAATGACTGACGGCGAATCCAGACTTTGGGGCCTAGTCCCCGACAGCCTGAAGGTTCGCAGCGCGCGCATCCTGCTCGAATCCCTCGAAGTCCAGGCGGACATCGGCTTCCATGACTTCGAGATGGGAGCGCCGCAGCGGCTGCTGGTCACGGTCGAGATCTGGCTGGACGATCCAACACCGCCGAGCGACGACGATCCCCAGCGGGCATGGAACTACGACTACCTTCGAACTGAAATCGGCGAGCTCGCGCGTGCGCGGCGCTACAATCTGCAGGAAACGCTGGCTCATGCGATTTTCGATCGCATCGCGGCCTTTCATGGCGTTAAAGCGTTGAGGGTGCGGACTTCCAAGCCGGATATCTACGCGGACGCGCATGGTGTCGGCATTGAAATTGCGTCCTTTTCGGGACTCTGGCCCAACGGCTAGCGGGCTGTTTCCGGCTCTGGAACAAAATCCGTTGCACGGCCTTTGAGCCGGAGATAAGGAGGCGCGCTTTCGCTGATGTCACAATGAAACATCGGCGAGTTATCCAGAAGGCAGGGCGCGCGTTGGAATACGCCCGGTCTGGCCGTGGGAAACCGCGGCATATCTGAGGGGAATTGGTATTTAATGTCCTACGCGCAACGCAAGGAGATCAGCGGAAACAGGACCTTGGCGATCATCATGGTCGTCCTGATCCAGTTTGGTCTCGGCTACGCCATCGTGACCGGCCTCGCCTACAACGTGATCAAGAAGGCCGCGCAAGACCTTAAGACCTTCGACGTGGAGGAGGAGCCGCCGCCACCGGAAGAGCCGCCGCCGCCGCCGAAGGACATGCCCAAGGTGCCGCCGCCCCCAACCATCCCGCCACCACTGGTTCGGATGGAAGCGCCGCCGCCGCCGATCGCGGTACAGGTGGCCCCGACTCCGCCGCCGATCCCGCCGGTCGTCCAGGCTCCGCCGCCCCCGCCTCCGCCGCCTCCGCCGCGGAAGACCGTGTCGGCGCAGAGCGCGAAGGGCGACTTGCGGAGCCTGTTCAGTGGTGACGACTATCCGGCTTCCGCCCAGGCATCAGGCGCCGAGGGAACCGCGCGCGCAACACTTACCATCGGTACGGACGGCCGTGTCGTTTCGTGCAATATCACCCAGTCGACCGGTAACGGTGCGCTGGATTCCGCGACGTGCAATATCTTGAGGCGTCGTGCGAAATTCATTCCTGCGCGGGACAGCAACGGTCAGCCCACGACGGATACGGTTCAAACGCCGCCCATCAGGTGGCAGCTCGAAGGCTAAGAAGCACTAGATTTCACGAGAATTTTCAGAAGGAAAGCACAGTTATGCAAGCAGCACCCGCCGCAGGTTCAAACCCATATGGCCTGATTCCCGCTCTGCAGCAGGGCGGTATCATCGCGATTTCGGTGTTCACGATCCTCGTTTTGATGTCGATCTTCTCGTTCTACATCCTCTTCACGAAGCTGATGCAGCAGCAGAAGATCATCGCGCAGGGCCGCAAGGTCCGGGCGAGCTTCTGGAATTCGCCGAACCTCCGCGAGGCGGCTCAGAAGCTGGAGACCCGCAGCGCTTATCGCGCGATCGTGGACGACGCGCTTCTGGCGCAGGAGCAGCACGGCAAGCTCACCGACCCGATCGACCAGCATGACTGGATGGCGAACAGCCTCGCGCGCAGCCAGGGTGCGATCAGCGCCCGTCTCGGCGAAGGCCTCGCCTTCCTCGCCACCGTCGGCTCGACCGCTCCGTTCATCGGTCTGTTCGGCACCGTCGTCGGCATCTATCGCGCGCTCATCAAGATCGGCGCCGCAGGTCAGGCATCGATCGACACCGTCGCCGGCCCGGTCGGCGAGGCGCTGATCATGACCGCGCTCGGCCTCGTCGTCGCGGTTCCGGCCGTGCTCGCCTACAACTGGCTGATCCGCCGCAACAAGTCGATCCAGGAGGACCTTGCGGCCTTCACGAACGACCTTCACGGCTATCTGATGTCGGCCGGCGCGGTGAAGCCGCGGATGGCTGGCCCGAGCGGCCCCAAGGGCGGCGCGCCCAGAACGGCTCCGGCGCAGGCCGGCAGCGAGCCGGTCCGCACGCCGACTCCGGCCAAGTGAATGCGAGGGAGGTCCGGCTCGAGCGGTCGGGTTGGACCTCCCGCCGACTAAAGTAGAAAAGAGAGACTAGCCATATGGCAGGAGCAACCCTTCAGGAAGAAGGCGAAGACGCCGCCATGTCGGACATCAACGTCGTTCCCTTGACCGACGTGATGCTGGTGCTGCTGATCATCTTCCTGATCACCGTGCCCGTCGTGATTCAGCAGGTTCCAGTGCAGCTGCCCAAGGTGCGCTACGAGCCGACGACCACCAAGCCCGACAACGTGTCACTGAGCGTTCGCAACGGCCCGGGCGGCACTTGCGAAGTCTACTGGCTCCTGAAGAAGGTCGACCAGAAGACGCTGCTCGACATGGCCGTGAAGAAGCTGGAGGACCAGATCAAGAAGGTCGGCGGCGTCCAGAACATCAACGAAGAGAATATGCCCGAGGCGCATATCCGCGGCGACATCAACACGCAGTACAAGTGCATCGGCGCAGCGATCATCACGATGCAGCAGGCCGGGTTCCAGCGGGTCGGCTTCATTTCCGAGCCGCCGCCCAACACCGGCGTTCGGGCCGAGTAGGAGTTTTCAGCAATGTCGATGCAGACCACCGGCGCCAATGATGCTGGCGAGCCAATGCTGGATATCAACACGACGCCGCTTATCGACGTCATGTTGGTTCTCCTCATCATGTTCATCATCACGATCCCGATCCAGACCCACGCGGTGAAGCTGGATTTGCCGGTCAACCAGCAAAACAATCCGCCGCCGCCGATCGAGCCGGTCAAGAACAAGGTCGTGGTCACGGCGCAGGGCCAAATCCTGTGGAATGGCGCCCCCGTCACGCAGGACCAGCTCCGTCAGTATCTCGAAGTCACCCAGCAGATGAACCCGATTCCG
>CBHTSV010000268.1:0-10361 GCA_966095215.1 uncultured Sphingomonas sp.
ATGTCGTCGTCTTCGGCCTCGGCGGGATCGGGCTCAACGTCATCCAGGGCGCTCGCCTGGTCGGTGCGAACCGGATCATCGGAGTCGACATCAATCCCGCGCGCGAGGAGTGGGGCAGGAAGTTCGGCATGACCGACTTCATCGACGCCCGGAACCGCGACCGCGCGCAGATCATCGAGGAGGTGCTTCGGATCACTGATGGCGGCGCCGATTACAGCTTCGACGCGACCGGTAACGTCGAGGTGATGCGCACTGCGCTGGAATGCTGCCATCGCGGCTGGGGCACCAGCATCATCATCGGCGTCGCCGAGGCGGGGAAGGAGATCGCCACCCGGCCGTTCCAGCTAGTCACCGGCCGCAACTGGCGCGGCACGGCGTTCGGCGGCGCCAAGGGCCGCACCGACGTGCCCAAGATCGTCGACTGGTACATGGACGGCCGCATCGCGATCGACCCGATGATCACCCACACGCTGACGCTCGACGAGATCAACAAGGGCTTCGACCTCATGCACGCGGGCGAGAGCATCCGGAGCGTGGTCGTTTACTGTGGAGGGAGAGCATGTTCAGCCATATCATGGTCGGATCGAACGACATCGATCGCTCGAAGCACTTCTACGACGCCGTATTCGGCAAGGAAGCGATGACGGACGACAAGGGCCGTCTCGCCTATCGCCGCAACGGGGCGGTGTTCATGGTAACCAGGCCGATCGATGGCAATGTTGCATGTTGCGCAAACGGCGGAACGATCGGCTTCAACTTCGACAGCCCGGAGGAAGTCGATGCCTGGCACAAGGCGGGCGTCGAAGCCGGCGGGACCTCGATCGAAGACCCGCCCGGCTATCGCGAAGGCGGGTTCGGCAAGCTCTATCTCGCCTACCTTCGCGATCCTGATGGGAACAAGCTCTGCGGGTTACACCGTCCGCCGCAATAGGAATGGAGATCGTCTCCGAGAACAAGGCGCACGGCGGCCGGCAGCTGGTCTGCACCCACGCATCCGTCGCTACCGGCACCGACATGACCTTCTCCATCTTCCTCCCGCCGCAGGCGGAGGACGGAGGGAGGCTGCCGGTCGTCTGGTACCTGTCGGGCCTCACATGCACCCACGCGAACGTGACCGAGAAAGGCGAGTATCGCGCCGCGTGCGCGGAGCTCGGCTTGGTCTTCGTTGCTCCCGACACGAGTCCGCGCGGCGACGATGTGCCGGACGGGGAGGGCTATGATTTCGGCAAAGGTGCCGGCTTCTACGTCGATGCGACGGAGAAACCGTGGTCGAAAAACTACCGGATGTGGACCTATGTGACCGAGGAGCTTCCGGCGCTCGTCGTCGGTGAGTTCCCGGTGGACGGTTACCGACAGGGGATAATGGGCCATTCGATGGGCGGTCATGGCGCGCTGACGATCGCGCTGCGCAATCCACAGTTGTTCCGGTCCGTGTCCGCCTTCGCGCCGATCGTTGCTCCAGGCCAGGTGCCGTGGGGACAGAAGGCACTGACCGGCTATCTCGGCGACGATCGCTCGACCTGGGCCAGGCACGACGCCGTGGCGCTCATCGAAAGCGGTGCGCGCGTCGATGAATTGCTGGTGGATGTCGGAGAGGTGGACCCGTTCATCGAAAAAGAATTGCGGCCGGAGTTGCTCGAACGAGCGTGCGCCGATGCCGGCATTGCGCTGACGCTCCGCCGGCAGCCGGGGTACGACCACAGCTATTACTTCATCTCGACGTTCATGGCCGAGCATTTGCGCTGGCACGCGGAGAGATTGCGAAGGGGATAGACGATGACGCTCAGCCGCCGCGAGTTCATCCAGGCTGCGGCGGCGATGGGCGCCTCGCTTGCATGGGCAGGCGGTGCGCGAGCATCCCGCAGCCGTTGGCGAGAGCAGCGGGACCTGTATCCCGAAGGAGTTGCGTCAGGCGATCCCGACGCGAGCAGCGTCATCCTGTGGACGCGGCGTCCGTTCGAACAGGGGACGCGCCAGGTCCTGACCGTTGAGGTGGCCGAGGACGAGACGTTCCGTCGTGTGGTCGCGCACGCTCCTGCGCCGGTCTCGGCCGCAGCAGACTGGACGACGCGCGTGCTCGTCGGAGGTCTCAGGCCGGCGCGGACCTATTGGTACCGGTTCACCGACGCAGATGGGAACGGCAGCCGCATCGGCCGCACCATCATGGCGCCCAAGGCCGACGACCCGCGACCGGTCAATTTCGCGTTCGTCAGCTGCCAGAGCGTCAACGAGGGCAAGCTCAACGCCTATCGGCGGATGATCTTCGAAGATGAGCGGGCGGCGCCCGAAGACCAGCTCGGCTTCGTGCTGCACCTCGGCGACTTCATCTACGAGGTCGTCGAATATCCGGACGAGGTGAAGTCCCGCTACGACCGCATCATCTACGACGTCGGCCGTATTCCGGACGGCGGCAAGGTCAGCAATTTCCACTACCCGCTGACGCTCGAAGGCTATCGCGTTGTCTACAAGGGCTACCTCGCCGATCCGGACCTGCAGGACGCGCGCGCCCGCTGGCCGTTCGTCAACATGTGGGACAATCACGAATTCTCGTGGCAGGGCTGGCAGAGCATTCAGCAGGCGGGTGGGCCGCCGCGACCAGGCCAGACCATCAAGGTCGCCGCCAATCAGGCCTGGTTCGAGTTCATCCCGGCGCGTGTCACCGCGCCGAGCAGGTCATTCGAGGAGTTCGGACCGCCTGCAGTCAAGGACGTTCCCATCGAAAAATGGGACGAGAACGGACTCGGTCAGGAGCCGAACAACCTCATCGCGATCAACAGTCTCAAGGGATATCGCACCTTCCGCTACGGCAAGCACCTCGACCTCATCATCACCGACCAGCACAGCTATCGCAGCGCCGATCCCTTCAGCGACGATTCGCTGAACAAGCTTGGCGATTGGGCCGCCTTCAACGGCATGTTCCCGGACGAACTGCAGCAGTTCCTCGACGGCGGCCGCGCATTCAACGGCGGCAATCCGCCCGCCGAGCTCCGCTTCGGAGACTCCAGCATCCCGAACCCGCAAAAGGACGCGCCACCGCAGACGATTCTCGGCGCGGACCAGAAGGCCTGGTTCAAGGATCAGCTCAGGAGGTCGACCGCAACGTGGAAGATCTGGGGCTGCTCGCTGGGCTGCCTCGACTTGCGCGCCGACCCGCAAAACCTGCCTGCCGGCTTTGCCAAGCCGTGGCCGGCGGGCTTCGCCAATCTCGGAGGCGGCGACCATGGCACCGCCTGGATCGAGCGCACGGAGATCTACAATCTCGTTCGCGACGAGAAAATCAGCGGCTTCGCCATTGTTTCCGGCGACCGTCACAGCTTCTGGGCGGGCTATGCGGCGGCGCAGCTTCCGCCGGGCAAGTTCGAGCCGATTGGGTTGAGCTTCGTCGGCGCCTCCCTCGCCAGCCCGGGGGCAATGGAAGCCTACGAGCACCGGCCGCCGAACAAGTTTCCCTTGCGCCCGCTATATCTGGTCGACCGGCCGGGAGCGGCGAAGCCGGACTGGACTTTCAATATGCTGCTGAAGCACGGCGTCCGCTCGTGCCTTGAATATGCGAAGAGCTTCGATCTTGCCCGCGCGCGGGCGCTCTCCAACCCCGACCTCTCGCCGCATCTCGAATTCGTCGATATGGGCGGGCACGGCTATGCGAAGGTGCGGCTCACCGGTGACGAGATGCGGACCGAGTTCGTCTGCATCCCGCGCCCCATCGCGCGTAGCGGCACGCGCGACGGTGGACCGCTCCGCTACCGCGTGGCGCACACTGCGAAGCTGTGGAGCGGCGGCGAGCGGCCGCGGCTCCGGGTCGACGTTCTGGAGGGCGATCCGGGTCTCGCCATTTAGGCCGTGAGCGCCAGCGGAGCAGCATGGTACTGGCAGGCGCTGTCGGTCGCGACCGCGCTCGCCTGCGGGCTTCTGATCGGAATTGAGCGCGGATGGAAGCTCCGGGCGCAGAAGCCCGGCACTCGTGTTGCGGGCGTGCGCACCTTTTCGATGCTTGGCCTCGCCAGTGGCATCGCTGGACTGCTCGGGCAGTTGAATCAGCCGATCGTGGCTGCGGCAATCGCAATCGGCGCGGTCGCCATCATGGTTGTCGCTTATACGCCGCAGCTCCAACACGAGCATGATTCGACGACCGCAGTCGCGGCGATGGTCACGATCGCGATCGGTTTCCTCGCCGGCATCGGTCAGCCCGCCCTGGCGATTGCCAGCGCCGCGGTCGGAGTCGCCTTTCTCGCTCTCAGGACCGAACTCCACGGCTTCGTCGAACGATTAGACGAAGATGACGTGAAGGCCGGAGCCCGCTTCGCCGTCATTGCGTGCGCGGTCCTGCCCTTCCTGCCCAGCGGTCAATACGGGCCGCTCGGCGCCTGGAATCCGCAGAGACTATGGCTGGTCGTGGTCCTGGTCACCGGCTTCTCGTTCCTCGGATACGTGGCCAACCGTATTTTCGGAGAGCGCCACGGAACGATTGCCACGGCGCTGATCGGCGGCGCTTACAGCTCCACGGCTGTGACCCAGTCACTCGCGCAGCGTCTGGGTCGCGAGCAAACGGCGGGCGCGGAGCCCGCTGGAATCGCCCTCGCGACGGCAGTCATGTACCTGCGCGTCCCCGCCCTCATGGCCGTCTTCGCCACCCGTGCTCTTCCGGCGATCAGCTTGTTGCTTTTGCCGGCCGTGCTGGTCGCGTGGGGCGCAGGGTTCTGGCTTCTGCGCAAGGCCCCGAAAGGCAATGCTCCCGCTCCGCCCGGCAATCCCATTGCCCTGTTGCCCGCGCTCGGATTCGCCCTCTTTGTCGCCGCGGCGGCCGTGGCCGCCGCCTGGGCGGAGGGGCGCTTCGGTCAAAGTGGCATCGCGGTGCTTCTTCTGATCGTGGGCAGCATGAGCGTCGACACGGCGATCATCACTTTGGGCGGTCTTCACCCCGATGCGATCTCGCCCCTGCTTGCCGCGATCGCGATCGCCGGAACGATCATCGCCAACATGGCGGTGAAGATCGGAATCGCATTGGTCTACGCCGGCCGCAAAGGCTGGCCGCCGGCAGTCGCTATGAGCGCCAGCGTGGTCGTGCTCGCCGCAACCATTGCCATGGCGTGGACGCAGCTCTGATCGTCAGTGCTGCATCTGGAGGTTCATCAGCTCCGGGCTGACGCCCATGTTCGCGTTCATGTGGGCCATGATCCAGATCGTCCCAACCATCACCAGGAAGACGATGAGCACTCCGAAGGCGAGCGCCAGCACGTTGTTCGTATTGTCCGGGCCGCTCGTGATGTGGAGGAAGAAGACCAGGTGCACGCCCATTTGCGCGATGGCGAGCACGACGAGTCCCACGGCGACGCCCGGGCCCCACAGCGCTGACGTCGACGCGACCCAGAATGAGACCCCGGTGAGGATCAGCGCCAACGCCAGGCCGATGACGTAGGCGAGCGTCTCGCTCATGATGTTGCTGTGCGGAGTACCGGGCGCGACGTCCAAAAGGCCGTTTTCGTCGTCGGTCATGGCAAAGTCCCGATCAGATAGACGATGGTGAAGATGGCCACCCAGATGATGTCGAGGGCGTGCCAGAAAACGCTGAGGCACAGCAGGCGGCGCAGGATGTGCGGCTGGAACCCCTTGGCCCAGATCTGCGCCATCATGGTGCCGATCCACAGCAGGCCGCACGTGACATGCGCGCCGTGGCAGCCGACCAAAGTGAAGAAGGCGGAGAGGAAGGCGCTCCGCTGGGGCCCTGCGCCTTCGCCGATCATCTTGGCGAATTCATAGAGCTCGATGAAGAGGAAGACGAAGCCGAGCAGGCCGGTCAGAAGAAGCCAGCCTTGGGTCCACAGCATGTTCGCGCGTTTGGCCGCGATCATAGCCAGGCCACAGACGAAGCTCGACACGAGCAGCGCGATCGTCTCGATCGCGACGAGATTCCGATCGAACAGCTCGTTCGTGATCGGTCCGCTGTCGGTCGCGTGGACCAGCGTCGCATAGGTGGCGAACAGCGCCGAGAAGAGGACCATGTCGGAGAGGACGAAGAGCCAGAAGCCGTAGGGGACGACGATGCTCTTCGACTCCGGCCCGCGATGGCCGAGGCCGGTGTCCTCCGACCCGCCGTGGGTCAGGCCGATGGTTGCCGCTTCCGTCGTCATGTTTGCTGCTGCTCGATCAACGTCTTGAGGAGCTCGGCGCGGACGCGGCGGCGCTCGCGCGCATTTGCCCTGACTTCCTCGACGGGGATGATGTGCTCATGCTCGTCGCGCCAGGCGTACCAGACGAAGATGGCGAAGGCGCCGATCAGGCCGAGGATGGCGAGCCACCAGATGTACCAGATGACGGCGAACCCGCAGACCGAGGCGAAGAAGGCGACGATGACACCGGTGGGCGTATTCACCGGCATCTCGATCGGCTGATAGTTCGGCTCGGCGATCAGCTTCTCTTCCTTGATCGCGGTCTGCTTGCGGATCCAATAGGCCTCCTCGCCATGGACGTCCGGAAGCACCGCGAAATTGTAGTGCGGTGGCGGCGACAGCGTCAGCCACTCCAACGTCCGCCCGTCCCAGGGATCGCCAGTGACGTCGCGCCGCTGGTCGCGGGTCCTGATCGAATGGAGCAGCTGAACCACCGTCAGGACGATGCCCAGCCCGATGATCGCCGCGCCGACGAACGCCACGTTCAGCCATGGCGCCCAGGTCGGATCGGGGATGTGCTGCATCCGCCGCGTCGCGCCCCAGAAGCCGAGCACGTAGAGCGGCATGAAGGCGAGATGGAACCCGATGAACCAGCACCAGAAGATCCACTTGCCGATGCGCTCGTCGAGCGTGAAGCCGAACGCCTTGGGGAACCAGTAGGTGTAGGCCGCCATGATCGCGAACACGACGCCGCCGATGATCACCTGGTGGAAGTGCGCAACCAGGAACAGGCTGTTGTGCACGACGAAATCGACCGGCGGGATCGCCAGCAGGACTCCGGTCAGTCCCCCGATGACGAAGGTGAGCATGAAGCCGATGGCATAGTGCATCGGAACGCTTAAGCGGACTCGCCCGCCGTACATGGTGAAAAGCCAGTTGAAGATTTTCACGCCGGTCGGAACGGCGATGATCATGCTTGCTATGCCGAACACCGCATTGACGTCGGCGCCGGCGCCCATGGTGAAGAAGTGGTGCAGCCAGACCATGAACGAGATGCGGCAGATGGCGAGCGTCGCGAACACCATCGACCGGTAACCGAACAGGGGCTTGCCGGAGAAGGTGGAGACCACCTCCGAGTAGATGCCGAAGGCGGGCAGGATAAGGATGTAGACCTCGGGATGCCCCCAGACCCAGATCAGGTTCATGTAGAGCATCGAGTTGCCGCCGCCGTCATTGGTGAAGAAATGGAAGCCGAGGTAACGGTCGAGCATCAGCAGCGCCAAGGTGACCGTAAGGACGGGGAAGGCAGCGATGATCAGCAGGTTTGAGGCGAGGGAGGTCCAGCAGAAGACCGGCATCCTTAGGTAGCTCATGCCGGGCGCCCGGATCTTGAGGATGGTCGTCACGAAATTGACGCCGGTCAGCACCGTCCCGACGCCCGATATCTGTAGCGCGACGAGGTAATAATCGACCCCGACGCCGGGCGAGAACTCCTTTTCGCTGAGCGGTGGGAAGCCGAGCCATCCGGTCCGCGCGAACTCGCCAAGGATCAGGCTGACGTTGACCAGGAGCGCGCCCGACGCGGTCAGCCAGAAGCTGACGTTGTTCATCGTCGGAAAGGCGACGTCGCGCACGCCGAGCTGCAGCGGAACGACGAAATTCATGAAGCCGATGACGAGCGGCATCGCCACGAAGAAGATCATGATCGTGCCGTGCGCCGAGAAGATCTGGTTGTAATGCTCGGGCGGCAGGTAGCCCTGCGAGGCGCCGATCGCGAGCGACTGCTGCGCCCGCATCATGATGGCATCGGCAAAGCCCCGGACCAGCATCACGAGGCCGAGCGCGATGTACATGATGCCGATGCGCTTGTGATCGGTCGACGTGATGTATTCGTGCCAGAGATAGGGCCACCAGCGGTTCTTCGTTATCCAGGCAGCTATCGCGACGAGCGCGGCTATAACCACGAGCCCCGTGGCCAGCGCGATCGGCTCATGAAAGGGAATCGCCTCCCAGGTGAGCCTGCCGAGGAAGCTCATGCGGCCGCCCCCGCCAACGGCTTGTTATGCAGTGGCGGAGGCACCGGATTGCGGGGTGCCCTGTTCGTCACGATAGCGTCGAACAGTCCGGGCGCGACGCCGCCGTAGGTCATCGGCTTCACGTAGCTGCTGGGCTTCGACAGCTCCGCATAGCCGCGGCCATCGAGCACCGGTCCCAGGCCCTGCGCACCTTGCGCCCACATCGCGAACTGATCGGGCGGGAGGGACCGGACCTTGAACTGCATTCCGGGGAAGCCGTCGCCGCTGAAGTGCGCGGAAAGGCCGTCGAAGGCGCCGAGCCGATCCGCCTGGAGGTTCAGCCGGGTGGTCATGCGCGGCATGGTGTAGATCATCGTTCCCATCTGCGGGACGAAGAAGACGTTCCACACTGTCGCCGAGGTCAGCCGGAAGCTGACCGGTGTTCCGGCAGGGACGACCAGCTGGTTGACCGTCGCGATCCCCTGGTCGGGGTAGATGAACAGCCACTTCCAGTCGAGGGAGACTACCTCGACCTTGAGCGGCGGCTTGCCGGACTTCAGCGCATGGCTTGGCTCCAGGTCATGGCTGCCGATCCAGGCAATTCCGCCGAGAAGCATGACGGTAAGCGCGGGGATGGACCAGACGACCAGCTCGATCGCGCCGGAATAGTCCCAGTCCGGCAGGTATTTCGCCTTGCGGTTTCCCGCCCGGAACCACCAGGCGAACGCGATCGTGGCGACCATCGTCGGAATAATGATCGCGAGCATGATCGCCGTCGAATTGATCAGGATCTGCTTTTCGGCGGCGGCAACGGGGCCAACCGGGTCGAGGATGCCGCGGTTGCAGCCGGCAGTGAGGAAGCTCGCGCCGGCGGCCAGTCCGGCGCGCTTCAGCAGACCGATCCAAGACCCAGCTGTGTTCACGACCCCCCTTGAAGACCAGGTGGACGTCAGACGAACGCGAACAGGGCTAAGTTCCAAAGCAGGAACTTGTCACCAATGCTCGGAGTGCCCCCGGCACTCCTGCGCGTTGGTGACCCCAACGGGACTCGAACCCGTGTTTCTGCCGTGAAAGGGCAGCGTCCTAGACCGCTAGACGATGGGGCCGGAAAGCCGCCGCGAGTTAGGCGAGGGTCCGGGAAGCGTCAAGCAGCGAGCGCGGCATCCTCGAGGTGCATCTCGGCCGCATTTCCGCCGTTCCATTCGTCGCGCCTGATGGAGCCGGCCAGCCACCAGCGAGCGTCGGCCGGAGAGGCGAGAAGCGCCTGCCCGAGATCGGTCCCCGCGCTTCGGAATGCGATCCATTTGAAACTCTTGCCGTCGTCGCCCGCGGCAATCCCGCGCACATGGCCGTCGCCGACGATCCCGGTGCGGAGCAGCCGCGCCGGACCGGCCGCGACCTTCGGGCTCGGCCAGCCGGCGCCATAGGGTCCCGCGGCATCGAGCGCGTCGCACAAGCTGCCGGCAACGCCCCCTGGGGCGAGCAGGGCGTCGAGCAACAGCGCTCGATCGCCGCGCGACTTCTCCACGTCGGCAGCCAGCCGCTCGTTGATGAAGTCGCGGAACGGCTCCAGCCCTCCGGGCGGAAGCGTCAGGCCCGCGGCCATCGCGTGCCCGCCGCCGGCGATCAGCAAGCCGCTGTCCTTGGCCGCGAGCACCGCAGCTCCGAGATCCACCCCGGAAATCGAACGTCCGGAGCCTTTGCCGATCCCGTCCTCGGTTTCGGCAATGACGATGGTGGGGCGGCCGAACCGCTCCTTCAGCCGCCCCGCAACAATGCCGATCACGCCCTGATGCCAGCCGCCGCCCATCACGGTGATCACTGACGAGTCCGCATGGTCTTGCGCCTGCGCTTCGGCCTGTTCGCAGACCAGCATTTCGATGGCGCGGCGCTCTTCGTTCAACCGGTCGAGCTCGGCGGCGATCGACCGCGCCTCTTCCGGGTCGCTGCAGGTGAGCAGTCGGACGCCGAGATCGGACTTGCCAACCCGCCCTCCGGCATTGATTCTTGGTCCGAGCGCCCAGCCGAGGTCGCGACACGTCGGCGGCTTCACTAGGCGCGAAGCCTCAATCAGCGCTGCCATGCCGATGTTCTGCCGAGCGGCCATGATACGCAGTCCTTGAGTCACGAAAGCGCGATTGAGCGTCTTCAGCCGCGCAACGTCCGCGACAGTCCCCAGCGCGACGATGTCGAGAAGGTCGAGAATCTTCGGCTCGGCGAGCGCCTCGAAGAAACCGCG
>CBHTSV010000269.1:0-6174 GCA_966095215.1 uncultured Sphingomonas sp.
GTCACGTCCTCCGCAAGGTTCGCGCCGCGGTTGATTCCCGACAGGATGACGTCCGGCGGGGAGTCCTTCATCACATGAGCGAGCGCGAGCATCACTGCGTCCGTTGGAGTGCCCGTCACGGAAAACCGCCGGTCCTCGTGCTGCCGCAGCCGAACTGGAGTCGTCAGCGTCAGAGAATGCCCCGCACCCGACTGTTCCTCGGCCGGAGCGACGATCCAGATGTCGTCGCTCAGCGTGTGCGCCACCGTCTCGAGCAGCCTCAGGCCGCGGGCGTTCACGCCGTCGTCATTGGTGAGGAGAATGCGCACAGCCGGCCTATGGGCGAGGCTCCCAAATGCCGCAACTGCGAAGAAATTGCGCCATATTCGCAACAGCTTGGCGATTTCTTCACTTGGCTTTCGTAAGTTCTTGTTCAGCGTTCGGAGCGTAACTATAGGCCCCGTTGGGGATGAATGGCTTTCCCAAGCAAGTCACGGGAAAGCCTGGTGAATCGCCTCCGGCTGCACCGCTGAGCCGGCCGCAGCTGGCGGCGGCGTACACGACTTTCGCGAAGGTCGCGAAGGTCCTGTCCGGGGGAGGGATTATGGCGACTGCCCTTGTCGACCTTTATGGCGACGGCGAAGATTTTGAACGTTTCGATCGGATCATCCTGGCCGAAAGTTACCGGCCTTCAGAAAAAGAAGAGTTCATGTGCGCGAAACATCGCGCATATTTTTTGCGCAAGCTGAAAGGCTGGAAGGAAGCGATCATCGAGGAGTCTCGCCAGACCATGGCGCAGCTCCAGGTCGACTCGCTTCGGGAACCCGACATCGCCGATCGCGCCTCGAGCGAGACCGACTGGTCGATCGAGCTCCGCACCCGCGACCGCCAGCGCAAGCTGATCTCGAAGATCGATTGCGCGATCCGTCGCCTCTACGAAGGCGAATATGGCTATTGCGAAGTCACGGGTGAGCCGATCTCGCTCGCAAGGCTCGAGGCCCGGCCGATCGCGACAATGACCCTGGAGGCGCAGGAGCGCCACGAGCGGATCGAGCGCATTTCGCGCGACGACTAAGGGATGGGACGCGCGACGGAGTGGGTGTCGCGTGGACCATTGGGTCTGTCAGCGACCCGAAGGGCGCGTGCCGGCTAGTGGATGAAGTGGCCGGCGAGCTCGTCTTTCAGTCTGAGCTTTTCTTTCTTCAGTCGGTGGAGAAGGTCTTCGTCGGGGTGGGCTCGGTGCTCTTCCTCTTCAATCAGCGCGTGAAGGGCGGCGTGCTTCGACTCCAGCTCCTCGACCATTGCCTTGTCCATTGGTGCCATTCCTTTCGTGAAAGCCTTTGTCACCGTCGCGTAATAAACCACGAAACGCCCCGTTTGTCTCGGCCCATCTCACCACTCGGCGGGCCAGCCGAGCGAATCGTCGCTCACCCGCAATGGTTTCCGCGCGGCGTTTCGGCAGCCGGGCGGATGGGGTAAGGTCCGGCCCGATGAACGACGACCAACCAGGGTCGGATCTTGGATCACTCAAGACCGAACACAGGGAACTGGACGAGCGGATAAAGCTCCTTTTGACCGACTCGAGCGCCGACCAGCTGGAGATCGCACGCCTGAAGAAACGCAAGCTGCTGCTCAAGGACCAGATCCAGCGAATCATCGATTCGAACATCCCGGACATCATTGCTTGAGGCTGTCCCGTTCGGAGACAGGCCGCGTCGAAGGCGCGCCGGACGCTCGACTCTAACGTTTGCAGTCTGGAATAAGGGTGGCACTCTTGAACGCCATGGACGAATCGGACCTGCCACAGCCGCAAGTGCGGATCACGTCGCGCCTGATCGACTCCCTCTACACGGAGGCGATGCTGCTCGCTGACGAGGCGCGCTCCTACTTCGATGACGTGGGCCGCGACGAGCGGGCAATGCTCGACCCCTTCGCACGGGTCGGATTTGCCTGCGAATCGCTGAAGGTCACGACCCGGATCATGCACATCGTTGCCTGGCTCCTTACCCAGAGAGCCATCGAATCGGGTGAGATCCCGCTCCAGGGCGGCCGCCGGCCGGACCGTCGCCTTGGCCATGCCCAGGACAGCGATCCGGCGGTGGTCGTCCAGCTCCCCGAGGCCGCCCAGCGGCTGATCAACGCGAGCGCGGACCTCTATGCGCGCGTCAAACGGATCGACGAGGGCAATCTGGAGACCGAGGTGCCGCAAAGCCCGGCGCGAGCATTGATGGGCCGCCTCGAACGCGGACTTGTGGGTGACAAGCCCGCCTGATCGCCTCCGCGCCGGTCGAGGCGGCCGGCTAGCCGATCGCAAGTTGTTTGGGGCATGGCAGCCGCTAAGGTGGGGCGCATGAACACCGACGCGCTGTCGATGCTCTTTCCCAATGTCGCGCTGACCCGCGAGGTCGCGGTTCGCGTGGCGGTCAGCTTCCTGGCAGAGCAATCGGACCCATCTGCAAACCGCTGGTTCTGGTCCTACCATGTGCGGATCGAGAACGGATCCGACGTCGCCGTGCAGCTGCTGTCACGCAGCTGGACGATCGTTGACGGCCGCGGAACGGTGCACGAGGTCCACGGCGAGGGCGTCGTCGGCGAAATGCCGCTGATCGCTCCCGGCGCCAGTTTCGACTATGTGTCCGGCTGCCCGCTCGACACCCCAAATGGAATGATGAGCGGCAGCTACCGGATGGTCGATGAGGACGGCACAGCTTTCGATGTGGCGATCCCGAGATTTCAGCTGCTGAGCGCCTGAGCGCGACAAAGCTTCATCGCGCGTCTATTCGCTTCCTGGAAAGCTTGGCTGAAACAGGCGTTAAGGACCGGATGTTCATGTTCGGAAGTCGGCATTTGGATGAGCCAGCGGGCGCTGCGGGGCGCCGGGCCTATGTCGTGGGCGATATCCACGGCCGGCTCGACCTGCTCGATGAGCTCCTCGAGAAGATTCACGCGGACATGGCCGAGCGCGCCGCTCGGGAGACGCTTCTCGTCTTCGTCGGCGACCTGATCGACCGCGGTCCCTGCTCCAAAGAGGTGGTCGAGCGGCTGCGCACCTATCGGCATGAGGGCGTCAGAACGATCTTCCTGCTCGGCAATCACGAGGAGGTGCTGCTGCGTGTCCTGGAGGGCGAATCGAGCCTTATTCCAAGCTGGCTGCGCTTCGGCGGCGCGCAGTGCCTGGAAAGCTACGGAGTCGACCCGCTGCTGCTCACCGGACTTCCCGACGAACAGATCATCGAGCGTGTGCGCGAAGCCGTTCCCGCCGAGCATGTCGAGTTCCTGAGGAGTTTCGTGGATACCTGCCGGTTCGGCGATTATCTCTTTGTCCACGCCGGAATCCGTCCAGGTATCGAGCTGCGCGAGCAGCGTCAGTCCGACCTGAGGTGGATACGCGAACCCTTCCTTCTGGACGACACGCCACACGGCTTCGTCGTAGTGCACGGGCACACGATCAGTTCAGAGGTCGAGGAGCGCCCGAATCGCATCGGCATCGACACAGGCGCCTTCGCTACGGGCGTCCTGACGGCGCTCGGTATCGAGGGAGGCGAACGCTGGTACGTCGATACTCGCACGACCGTCGGAACTCCTGTTTCGGCCGCGCATTGATTTGGTCCGAAGCGGAGACTAACGAGTCCGCCGCCGGGAGAACCCAATAGGGGGAAATCGCGCGTTCTTATCGCGAGGAGATCGGTGTTCATGGATCCCAACCGGTGTCGACTTTCCGCCGTGATGCTGCCCGCAGCGGCTTCACTTGCCCTTGCTGCCTGCGCGGACACGCGCGGAGGGAGCATTCCCTACAATGTCGCGCTCGGAGCGCCGGACCGGCCCAAGATCGCCGCGCTCGAGACCGACTATAGGATCTCGCCGGCCGACAAGCTCAGCATCAAGGTGCTGAAATCGGATGAGCTGACGGGCGACTACCAGGTCGACCTGACCGGCCACATCTCGATGCCGCTGATCGGCGAAGTCGCCGCGGCGGATCTTACGACCACCCAGCTCGACCAGAAGATCACCGAGCTGCTCTCCCAGAAATATTTCGAGCATCCCGATGTCAGCGTCGGCGTGAAGGAATCGGCGCTCCGCACCGTCACCGTGGACGGAGCCGTGAGGGAAGGCGGCGCGTTTCCGGTGGCGGGGACGATGACCCTGATCCAGGCCGTGGCCCTTGCGAAGGGCACGACTGAGGACGCGAATGCCCGTCGAGTGGCAATCTTCCGCACGATCGGCGGCCAGCGTCAGGCGGCTGCCTTCGACCTCGCGGCCATCCGGCACGGCGAGGCGCCTGATCCTCAGGTCTATCCGGGCGACATCATCGTCGTTGACGGCTCGGGCGTGAAGGCCACTTTCAAGCGAATCATCCAGGCGATCCCGGCGCTCGGGACCTTCGCTCTGATCCCGTAGCGACGGGTCCGAGGAAGGGGGCAGCGCATGGACTTCACCTCTGGCGCCTACTACGATCTGATCGAAGAGCTTGGCCGCCGCTTCACATTGCATACTCTGAGTGACTTCAGCCTTGCTCCGTCGCGCCTGTACCTGAGGCATGACGTCGACGCCTGTCCCAAGCGGGCGCTTGCCATGGCGAAGGAAGAGGCTCGACACGGCATCGGCTCGACCTACATGTTCATCCCGACCTGTCCGCTTTACAGGCTCAGCGAGGAGACGTTGCGGCCGTTCATCGACCTCGGACATGAGGTCGCGCTCCATTTCGACTACCGAACCAGCGGCGTCGAACCGGACGGCATTGCCGTCGAAGTCGAGCAGCAATGCCAGTCGATGTCGGCTCTTGCCGGCCAGGAAGTGCGTTCGATCTCCTTCCACCGTCCGATCGAGCAATTCCTTCGCGGCCCGGACTATCTCTTCGGATTGGTCAACGGTTACTCGGCGACGCTGACGAACTGCTATCGATCGGACAGCGGAGGCCAATGGCGGCAAGACCCGCGGGAGATTCCGGACGCTCCGATCGTTCAGCTGCTCACCCATCCGATATGGTGGGGAACGGACCACCAGGAGCCCAGGGAGCGCCTGGCAGTCTTCTATCTGGAAAGCGGTGGCGGCGAGGAATTGAGCCGGATGCTCGCTGAAGCCGCTCCGAGAGTTTGGGCCTGATGGGCATCGCGACGGATTCGACGGCGCTGCAGACGCGCATCGGCTTGCAGGAAAAGCTCAGCTCATTCGATCTGAATGCGTGGATTTTCTCCCATTTTCCCTATGAATCCGGACAGCGGTGGCTGGATCTCGGCTGCGGAACGGGCAAGCAAAGCGTTCCGCTGGCGAAGGCGGGCTGCGACGTCACCGCCGTCGATGCTTCGGAAGAATCGCTGGCGAAGGTGCGGGCTGAAGCGGCAGAGGTGCGCACCGTTCTCAGCGACATGGACGAGTTCGGCGCTTCGGCTGCCGGGCATTACGACAAGACAATCGCGAGTTACTCGCTTTATTATTCAAAGGATTACCCGGGACTGCTTCGAAGTCTTGCGAAGCTCACGGATGCGCTGTTCTTCTGCGGTCCCGCGCACACAAACAACAAGGAGATCCGTGAGCTGATTCGCGATCTCACCGGCAAGCCGATCGAGCCGACCTTCGCGTCCCGGTTCATGGAGGAGATCGGCCCCCGCCTGGCGCGTGGGCATTTCGGCGAGGTAGAGATCTTCAGCTTCGAGAATGAGGTTGTCTTTCCCTCTGCTGACGACCTCTACGCTTATTGGTCGAACCACGGCCTGTTCGACCCTTCGCTGGAGGATGAATTCTGGCGGCTGACGGAGAAGCTCCCTATGCCCTTCATCAACCACAAGCGCGGGATCGGGGTCCGGGCGCTGCGGTGAGCATGCCGCCTGCAGAGTCGCACAACCGACTGTGCCGATGGACTGAGCGGGCAAAAGATGGCATTCGCGTCCGCCCGCCAGGGAACCGAGGCGCTACAAATCGTTTTTGCTTCATTGTCAGCCGAAGGAGTGGCCGGTGGGTGTGGGCGTAACGGGTCTCAAGGCCTTGCTCGTGGCTTCTCGGGCCGTTTCGGGGGACTGCAGCCGTGAACAATAGCATCGCAGTGCCGGAACAGGGCCCTTGGCCCCTTCAGCACTATGGCCCCTCTGCGCCTCAAGAGCTCGGGCCCGGCCAGCGAGTCTATTCCGCTGCCAACATCCTAGATTTCCAGACTTTCATCCGCATCATTCAGCACTGGCGCTGGCTGATCCTCGGCGC
>CBHTSV010000270.1:0-4143 GCA_966095215.1 uncultured Sphingomonas sp.
ATGCTGAAGGGCGGGCATGCCGACAATGCGCTGCCGCAGAGCGCCACGGCGACGGTCAATTGCCGGATCATGCCGGGGGTCCAGCCGAAGGACGTCCAGGCCGAGCTTCAGCAAATGGTCGGGGCAAAGGTCGAGGTCACGCCGGACCCCGGCTACATCGGGGCGCCGACTCCCGCCTCACCGTTGCGGCCGGACGTGCGCGAGGCGGTCACCAACGCGATCCATTCGATCCTTGGTCCGCAGGTCGACGTCTATCCGATGATGGCAGCGGGAGCGAGCGACGGCTCCTTCTTCCGGGCCAAGGGCATGCCCGTCTATGACGTTGACGGCAGCTGGGGGATCTCGCCGCTGGACGATCGCGCCCACGGCCTCGACGAGCGAATCCCCGTCCGCGCGATGTACGACGACGTCGTCTATTGGCAGATGCTCATCCGTAGCCTCGCGGGCTAGGCGGCGGCCAGCTCTTTCGCTGCCTCGAGCACCTCGGCGGCGTGGCCGGGAACCTTGACCTTGCGCCATGCCCTCAGCACCCGGCCGTCCGAGCCGATCAGATAGGTCGCGCGCTCCATTCCCATATATTTGCGGCCGTACATCGACTTCTGGACCCAGGTGCCGAAAGCGTCGGAGATCCGGCCATCCTCGTCGGAGACGAGCGGCACCGCGAGCGAATATTTGCCGATGAATTTCTCATGGCTCTTCATCGGGTCGCGCGAGACGCCGATGACCTTTACGCCGGCCTTCTGAAAGTCGCCGGCGAGCTGCGTGAAATCCTGCGCTTCGCGGGTGCAACCGGACGTATCGTCCTTTGGGTAGAAATAGAGCACCAGCGGCTCGCCTGGCTCGGCGAGGTTCACGTTCGTTCCGTCGCTGGCCGTTGCAGTGATTGCCAGAGCCTTGTCGCCTTCGTCGATCATTTCACGCCTCTTGCTTGATGCTGTTCCAAAGGTTCGAGATGCTCTGCCGCGCAGCGTCGTGCTCGGCAAGAAGCTCGTCCCAGCTTGCCGCGCCGCAGGCTTCGGCGACGAGCTGCCAGGTTTCGGCCGTGGGCTTCACTTCGCCCGGAGCGACCAGGCGCATCATGACCAGCATTCGCGTCAGCAACTTTTGTGCTCCGAGAATATTTGCAGGAACAAAATTCTCGGCCGCCAAGGCCTGCAGCGCGACTTCAAGGCGGGGATCGACACCAACGCCACGCGTGAGCTGAAGAACGTGGACGGCGAATTCGAGATCGACCAGCCCGCCGGGGCCTAGCTTCACGTCGAGGACGCTCTGCGGCGGTTTATGCTTCTCCATGTCCGCGCGCATCTTTGCCGCGTCCGCCGCGATCTTGGCCGCATCGCGTTTCATCCCGAGGATCTGCCGGATCGCAGCATCAGCGCGCGATCGGGAATCCGGCGAGCCGTAAACCGGACGTGCCCGGCAGAGCGCCATATGCTCCCACGTCCACGCATGGTCGCGCTGATACCGCTCGAACGCATCGAGCGAGACGACCAGAATGCCCTTCGCGCCTTCGGGCCGCAGCCGCACGTCCACGTCGTAGAGCGGACCCGCTGCCGTTGGGACGCTGAGCGCCGCCGTCACTCGGCTGGCGAGGCGGTTGAAATAATCGTTTGGGCCGAGCGGCTTTCCGCCGTCGGATGGCACGCCTTCCGGCGCCGTGTGCAGATAAATGATGTCGAGGTCGGACGCGTGCGTAAGCTCACACCCGCCCAGCCGGCCGAGCCCGAGGATGATCAGCTCGCCGCCGGGAATTCGCCCGTGGACCGCCTCGAATTCGCGTCGGGCAGCATCTGCGAGCGCGAGGAGCGTCCCCTCAGCCACCCGAGCATAGCCGTTCGCCACCTCGAGCGGGTCGCGGCGGCGGTCGATCAGCTGGACGCCAAGGGCGAACCGCCGCTCGTTGACCAGCCGTCGCGCGCGATCGAGGGCCACGTCGTACGGATGGCCTCGCATCGCGGCGGACAGGAGCTCGGCGAACTCTTCGGCCGACGGAGGCATTTCGAAACTGGACGCGTCGAATAATCCCTCGAACAGCTCCGGGCGGCGGGCGAGCTGGTCGGCCAGTGTCGGCGCATGAGCGAGCACTTTCGCGAACAGCCGCGCAAGGCCTGGCCGCGCCTCGAGCAGGCGGAAGAAGTTCACTCCGCTCGACAGGCGCTCGACGATGTCGCTGAGGCGGTTGAGCGCATGTTCAGGGTCGGCTCCGACGGCGATCGCCTGCAGAAGTCCGGGCAGCATCGCCTCGAAGGCATGCCGGGCGGGCGGCGAACGCAGTGACCGAGCCTTGCCGGAGCGCCAATGGCCGACATGGCGCGAAGCAGCCTTGGGATCGGCGAAGCCGAGGCCCGTGAGCTCGCGGAGCAAGATGTCGGGATCGTTCGACAAGCGCCCCCGCTCGTCCGGCGCGAGACCGTCGAAAATCTCGCCGGCCCTGTCGACGTGAGGTTCGAGGACCCGAAGCAGCTCGCCGCCGTCGGCGAGTCCGTCCAGCCGCGCGACATTGTCCAGCGCGTCCGCCTGTGGCGGCAGCAGGTGGGTCTGGGCGTCCTCGACCATCTGCACCCGATGCTCGATCGTTCGCAGCAGCCGATAGGTTCGAGAGAGTTCGCCCGCAGTTTCTTCGTCGAGCCGACCAGCCGAAAGCAGCGCGGCAATCGCATCCAGGGTCGCGGGCGGCCGCACTGTCGCGTCGCGGCCGCCGTGAATCATCTGCTGGATCTGAATGAAGAATTCGACCTCGCGAATCCCCCCGCGGCCGCGCTTCAGGTCGTATCCGGGGCCGATTTGCGAGCTCTGGGCAAAGTGGTCTCTGATCCGCGCTGAAATCTGCCGCACATCATCGATGACGCCGAAATCGAGCGACCTTCGCCAGACGAACGGCTTGATCGCGTCCAGAAATCGCTGACCGAGCGCCTGATCGCCTGCGCACGCTCTCGCTCGGATGAACGCCGCGCGTTCCCACGGCAAGGCGCTGGATTCGTAATGTGAGATGGCGGCGTTCACCGGCAGCGCGATAGGGGTGACCTCGGGCGAGGGCCTGAGTCGGAGGTCGATGCGTGCGACATAGCCGTCCGCCGTCCGACGCTGCAGGATCTCGATCAGCCGCCTGCCGTAACGCACCGCCGCCTCTCCGACATCGTCGCGTTCGCGTCTCGGCAGCCGCTCCGGGTCGAAGAGGAACATGAGATCGACGTCGGACGAATAATTGAGCTCGCGGCTGCCGAGCTTCCCCATGGCGATCACCGCGAAGCCCAGCGGCTCGGCATCCGGCACCCGTTCGCGGATCGCCTGGGCGAGGGCGCGGTCGATCGCCCGGTCAGCAAAATCGCTGAGCGCAGCGGTGACAGGTTCCAGGGATAGCTCTCCCGAAAGATCGCCGAGCGCGACCGCTAGCGCGAGACCCAGCCGCTGACGACGAAGCTCGGTCTCGAGATCTGCGTCCCGCGCCTCCAGCGCTAATCGAACCGCCGCCTCGGCACCGCCGCCGAGGAAAGCGTCGGCCAGCTGCGGCAGCGCTCGCATCGTTTCGCGGAGGAAGGACGAGTGAGCCTTCGCCCGCTCCACGGCATCGTCTCTCGCGCCAGTGTTGCCGTCAGGACTCATGTCACCGGCCGATTGCCGCAAAACGGCGATTCAGGAAACTTCCCCGAAGGTTTGCTCGTTTGCCACTCAAATGAAGCTGGAACGCGAACACGTTACGGCGTCGGAATTCAGTCCAATGGATCGACGGGTTATTGAGGTCGATGTTCCGCCCGCCCAAGCCGGCATCATGGCCGCGCTTCGCCGCGCCTTCGAGGCGGCGGCATCGGAGCCTACGGATCGAGATTTCGCTGATCTCCTGCGCAAGCTGAACTGAGCGTCTGCGCTTCCCTCACTCACGACTATTCATGGTCGCGGCTGAGGTCGTCGACCTCCCCCATGATGGTCTGGAGCGCCGACTTGTCGGGATCGGTCTTGTGCTGTCGGCGCGAGGGCAGCTTGCCGCTCGACAGCAGCTGCTCGAGCGCGACGCGTCCACGAGCGACGCGGCTCTTGATCGTGCCGACAGCGCAGCCGCAGATCTCGGCGGCTTCCTCGTAGGAGAGGCCGGCCGCGCCCACCAGGATCAGAGCCTCGCGGTGCTCGTCCGGAAGCTGCTGGAGC
>CBHTSV010000271.1:0-3811 GCA_966095215.1 uncultured Sphingomonas sp.
GGTCGTCGACCTAATTCCCGAATCGCACAGTCAGGCGGCGCAAACCGCAAAGGCCGCGCCCAGGTCCAACAAGCCCGTGGTCAAGCCGCCGCCGATCATCCTGCCGGTCAAGCCGACGATTCAGCCTCCGCCGCGGCCACCGGAGAAATCCCAGCCCTGGATCGAGATGAGCAGCGCCGATCTGGCCGCCGCCGACCTTCGCAACCTGCCCAAGCCCGCGCCGGGCGAAGGCGACAGCGAGGAGGTCGGGCGCGGCCCGCACGGCGAGGTGCTCTACGCCGCCGAATGGGCGCGCGAGCCGACCGACGCGGAGCTGGCCGGCTATCTGCCGAGGAACGCGCCCGACGGCTGGGGGCTCATCGCCTGCAAGACCGTCCCCGGCAACCGCGTCGACGATTGTGTCGAGCTCGACCAGTCCCCGGCGGGATCGCACCTCGCCAGCGCGGTGCGCCAGGCCGCCTGGCAGTTCCGAGTCCGGCCGCCGCGCAAGAACGGCAGGCCGATGATCGGAGAGTGGGTCCGGATCAGGATCGACTACGAAAGGATCGGCGCTTGAGCGGCCGGCCGCCGCACGGCTTTCCTGCGCGCTTTTTCGCGGCAGCGGCAGCCTTCGATCTGCCGCCAGAGGTTGATGCTCTTGTCGTCCATCGAGGGTGTGGCGAGCGCAACGTCGGCGGGCCGAGACAAGTTCCATCTCGAGCGACCGGATCGGTCCCTACTGCGTCGCTTCTTCCGCTTTGCGTTTTTCGTCGCTGGCGCGCATCCGTGCGGTGTGCGCGGCCCGGTCGGCAAGCGCCGTCCATGCCGCCTCGGACCGGCGGCAACGCTCGCGCACATGGTCGAGCGTCGCCGCTTCCGCTTCCTCCCGGGCCTGGGCGGCGCGGGCGAGGAAGAAATCGAGGTTCGAATTCCGGATGATCGGCCCGGACAAGCTTACTCGGCCTCGCCGGCCTCTGCCTGCTCGCCGCCGGCTGCCTCGTCGGCCGGCTTCAGGTTGGTCGCCGCCATCTTGCCGCGCCGGTCCTCCTCCAGCTCGTAGCTCACGCGCTGGTTCTCGCGCAGCGTGCTCATGCCGGAGCGCTCGACGGCGCTGATGTGGACGAACGCATCGCTTCCGCCGCCTTCCGGCGCGATGAAGCCATAGCCCTTTTGTTCGTTGAAGAATTTCACTGTGCCGATCGGCATGCTCTTTTTCCTTACATTGGCGGACCGAAAAGTCCCGGCCCGCTTCCTGCTAGAAGTGCGTGAGAGGGAAAAAGGTGCCGCAAAGCGCCAAAGATCCGTCGTTTGCGACTAGTAGCGGGCGCTCCATAGGCCCGAATGCCCGCAATTGTAAGCGGAAGCTCGCTAAACCTCCGTTTGAATCAACTTGGTTTCCGAATATTATCGCCTAAAGCCGCATTCGCGCTTCAACAAAGGGGATCAGGTGCAATGGCCAGGAATATCGGACCGGAAGACCGCGTCGTTCGGATCGTCGTCGCGCTCGGGCTTTGCGTGCTCATTTATTTCGGGGTCCTCGGCAGCACGGCCGCGATCGTCACCGGCATCATCGCCGCATATCTCCTGATCAGCGGTCTGCTGGCGCGCTGCGTCGTCTACAGGCTGATCGGAGTCGACACGAGCGTCCAGGAACAGCCTTACTCGACCACTGACGACCGCGCCGGCATCTGATCGCCGCAGCGGCTCCATTGTGGAAGGCCCGCTCATCCTCGGGGGACATGGGCGGGCCTTCCGCTCCGGCGGGAGCTGCTGAACGTCTCACCGGGGCGCCCGGTCTCCATTGGACGTGGAGCGGGGCTCGACGATTTTACTCCCGATGAGACTCGACTGACATTAGCGTAAGTTATTCCGCGGTCCGCCGACGGACTAACCTTGGTTATTTCGCGCCACCCTCGCCTATCCTATTGAATCCGCGTCGCTTCCGGCAGTTTCGGAAGCCTGTGGGGTGGGGGCATGAGCCAAAAACCGGATATCGAATATTATGTCGCCCGGCTGCGCGCCGAGCGCGAGGCGGCCGCGGCCGCGACGAGCGAGCAGGCTCGCCGTGCGCACCGGGCCCTCGCCGCCCGCTACGCTCAACTGCTTGCTGCCCGCGGCCATCCCGCTGCCCTGGAGGGATCGGAGGCCGTTGTTCCCGCTGCGAATGCAGCTCCGAACCTCGGAGCATAAGCGGCGGTCGCAGGGCCAATCCGTTAATTTCCGCCAACCATGTTCCCTCACCCCGCGCTAACCGCGGGCGGGTAAACCTGAGCTTGGCAGCGTCGTTCCTGTTTAAGCGAGCTCGAGCGGCGTTGCCACCAACGGAACGGAACAGTACGAAGCCCTGCCCCTCTCATCGCCCCATCCCCTGAAGGGCAGGGCTTCCAGTTCCGCCAAGCTCTCGCCGCCACTTTGACCAGCTCCGTGCGTTGCATGCGCATCGAAGGAGCAATCATGACATGAACGGCTCGGACATCATCCGCGGCTGGCCGAAGGAATCCCGCGAAGCGGCGCAGCTCGTCATCGACAAGTATGGAGAACCGGACGAGGCGACGGACAGCCAGCTCACCTGGCGGAAGTGCGGTGAGTGGAAGCGGATCGTCGCGTCCAAGGCCTTCTTCCAGCACGACTTCCCCGCCCCTCACCAGGACAGCGTCGAAAGCTTCATCGACTATCGCGTTCCGCCGGAGAAATTCTCCGATCTGGCGGCGTTCGATGGAAGCGTGATCTGCGAGCGCACCGCAGGCGAGGTCTCGGCGCGCTGCCACGACGAGGAGGCGAATCGGCTTGCGCTCAACCTCATGCACGACATCGTCATCGGCGAGCGCACGGTCCGCGAGGCGCGCGACTATTATGCGAAGGAGTTTCTCGATTACCGCCGCGGCAAGCCGACGCCCTACATGGAGAAGCTGCGCTTCGCGCCGCCTTCAGATGGTACGGCGGACGTCGACCAGCGCCTTCTTTCGGACGACGATCTCGAACGGGCCAAGGAAGAGGGCAAGGAGTCCGAGCCGGCCTAGCTATGCCGCCGGCTGACCTTCCGGAGCTCCCCTCCCCAGCTTGTCGGGCAGTGGCTCGCCTTTGGGCGTGAAGCCGAGGCTGACAGAATTGATGCAGTAGCGCTCGTAGGTCGGCGGCGGGCCATCGGGAAAGACGTGGCCCTGGTGCGCTCCGCAGCGCGCGCAGACGATTTCGGTGCGGACCATGCCGTAGCTCGTGTCGCGGATGGTCTTGAGGTGCCCGTCGGCGAACGGCTGGGTGAAGCTCGGCCAGCCCGTGCCGCTCTCGAACTTGGTTCCACCGTGGAACAGCGGCAGACCGCACAGCCGGCAGGTGAAGACGCCCGGACGCTTTTCGTTGAGGAACACGCCGCAGAACGGCGCCTCGGTGCCATGCTCGAGGAGGACGTGGCGCTCTTCGTCGCTGAGGTCCGCTACGAGCCGCTGGAACTGGTCGTCGGTCGGGGGAGTGAGGTCGAAGGTCATCTGGGCCGTTGCGCTATCCTGAGGCATTGCGCTCTCCTTTGTCCGACGCCGTTACTCCTTATTCCCCGGCGCCGCGAGCAGTCAGCGCGCTCGCTCCGCCTGAGCGAGCACCCGCCGCACGACGTTCGAAGGAATCGCGAAGCCGATCCCGACATTGCCGGCGCTCGCCTGGCTCTGGCTCGGGCTGAACAAGGCCGTGTTGATGCCGACCAGCTCGCCATGCAGGTCGATCAACGCACCGCCCGAATTGCCCGGGTTGATCGGCGCGTCGGTCTGGATGAACCGTCGGGTATCGCCTTGGCCGAGCGGCCGCTCGGTCGCGCTGATGATGCCGCTCGTCACCGTTT
>CBHTSV010000272.1:0-2809 GCA_966095215.1 uncultured Sphingomonas sp.
GGCGGCGGGTAGCCCGTGCGGTTCACCTGCTCGATGTTGCCGAGGTCGATCTTGGGCATGGCTGCGCCTCCGGACACTGCTGATAGCAGCCGCGGCGCGAGTCTTAGAAGGTGCCTTTGATGGACAGGTCGAAGATCGGGCCGACCAGCTGATTGCGCCTCTCGAAGAAGGCAACCGGCGCGCGATCGCGGAAGCCCGAATAGACGGTGCGGTCGACGAGGTGCCGGCCGTCGAACACGTTGTCGACCGAGAGCCGCACCTTGAGCCCGAGCAGGTTCTTGTGCTCGATGTAGAAGCCGGCGATCCACGGCAGGTCCTGGCTGCTGAAGACCTCCGTCAGGAAGAAGTATTTCGTGTAATGCCGGTACTGGACGTAGGCGCTCCAGGCAAAAGGCGTTCGCGGGATGTCATGTCGGATCTGGATGCTGCCCCACTTGTCCTGGATTCCGCTGATCGGGCGCTTGTCCGCGGTCAGCGGATCGCGGACCGAAGTCCATTCCCGGCCGATGTTCAGGTCGAGCTTGGCGCCGTTGAAGCCGATCGGCTCGCCCTGGAGCGTGCTGGTGCTCTCGAAACCGTAGCGATTGGCCGTCGGCAAATTGCCGACCCCCTGCCCGTTCTCGCCGATCGGGATGAAGTCGACGATGTCCTCGACACGGTAATAATGGAGGTTGAGCCGGGTCTTGCCCCAGCGCCCGAGGTCGCGGGCGAATTCGGTCTCCGCCTCCCAGCTTTGCGGCGGGACCAGGTCCGGGTTGCCGGCATTCTCCCGGTCTTCCGCGAGTTTGGGCTGGGCGAGGAAGTCGTAGAAGCTGATCTGCCCGACGCGACGCCGTAGCTTCAGGCTGAGGTCCCACCCTTCTGACGGACGCCACCCGAGGGTGAGGCTGCCCTTGGGGCGGACGAAATGGCGCGGGGGCTGATCATCGTCGACGCGGTCGAGTTGCGATTTTTCACCGCCGGCCGCGACGTGGTGGTCGTGGTTGGAAGCGAGCGGCCGGGTCAGGGTCGCGATGGCTTCATAGCGTAGCTCGGTGACTTTGCCGGTCCCTTCGGGGAACGGCACTTCGACGAAGTTTCCGCTCGAATCGAGCTCGAACAGCCCGCCCTTCTGGTCGAGCGAGTTGAACGCGCGCTCGAGCGAAATCTGCCAGTCGTTCTTGCCCGTCTTCCAGTGATACTCACCGCGCCCGATGGTCTCGCCGAGGTGCGTGTCGCGGCTGAAACGGGTGCCGGTGTCTGGCGCTCGAGTGGTATCGAAATGGAAGACCTGCGTCGTGACGAGCGGTTCATGATCCCAGTGCCGGAGGCCAATCAGCTTCAGCCGTCCGGGGCCCAGGGCAAACTCATAGTCGGCATTGATGTCGGCATAATAGCCATCGAGCTTGGTGATGGTCTCGCGCCTGCGCGCTTCGCCGGTCACGAGTGTGCGGCGGTCGCGCTGATCCACGGGATTCCAGTAGGGAGCGTAACCGAGGGTGAGGTTGCCAATCGAGGAGCCAGGGCCGTCCAGCCCGAGCTTCGTCTGGAAGACCGGATTTTCATATTCGGAGTGATAGGTTTCGAACCGCCTCTCGGTGAGGACGTGGTTCGCGTCGAAGATCTTGATCGGTCCGCCAAAGGCGCCGCGGCCGGGGCTGTTCTTGACCGACAAGGTGTAGTCGAGCGGCCCGGTCTTGCTCGAGTAGCTGATCGATCCGGCGTAGATCGAAGGCTCCGCATAATGAGCGCGGAAGTTCGGATTATACTCGAACTGGCCGGACGCTTTGGTTGCGGCCGTGAGGATGACGTTCGCCACTTGGCCCGACAGGCCGGCTATCCCGAGGCTGGCGGCATCGACGATCTCGATCCGATCGACGCTCACCGCCGACGTTCGCTGCAACTGGTCGATCGCTCCGCCGGACTTGTTGGCGATGCGCTGGCCGTTGATCAGCACGTTCTCCGAAGCCTGGCCGAGCCCCCGCTCAGTGCTCGCGCTGCGGATGGTGAAGCTCGGGACCTGCACGAGCATGTCGTAGGCGGTCTTTGGCGCAAAGCGGGCGAAGTCGGCCGCGGTGTAGACGCGCTTGTTCTGGGCCGCAGGCACTTGCGTCGCTGCAGCCTGAGCGACCGCCGGATGAGCAAGCCAGAGGCCCGTGCCGAGAAAGAGTAGTCCCCGGATCTTACGCGACAATGCCATCGACGACTCCCCTCTTGTCCGAGCACGCCGAAACTCGTGCTACATTTGTAGCGTGCTACATTTGTAGCGGTATTGCAAGCCCCTCTTTCGACGAACCGGCGAACAGCACCGACCGATTGCATGGATGGCCGAAGCTTGCCAGCGATCGAATGGTTGCTACGGCATTGGGCGATGCCGCCAATCGATCCAGTCGCCCTCGCTTCCGACCTCATTCGTTGTCCCAGCGTCACTCCCGCTCGCGGGGAAGTGTTTGACGTGCTTGAGGCCGCGCTGAAGCCGCTCGGTTTTGACATTCATCGCTGGGTGATGGGCGAGCCGCCCGACGGCCCGACCGAAAACATGGTCGCGATCCGCGGCGCCGGATCGCCGCACTTCGGCTTTGCCGGCCATCTCGACGTCGTCCCTGCGGGCGAAGGCTGGGATTGCGATCCGTTCGAAGCGCGCGTCGACGATGGAGTGCTCGTCGGCCGTGGCGCCAATGACATGAAGAGCGCGATCGCGGCCTATGTCGCGGCGCTCTCCCGCATAGGCGAGGCGTCGGGTACGCTGTCGCTGCTCATTACGGGCGACGAGGAGGGCTATGCCGCTTTCGGCACCCCGCGCATCATCGACTGGCTGAACGAACGGCAG
>CBHTSV010000273.1:0-2300 GCA_966095215.1 uncultured Sphingomonas sp.
GCGCGACGCGCGATCTCGTCGAGCTTCGCGGCGGCAAAACCCTTCTCGCTGAACACCTCGAGCGCGGCGGTGCAGATTTCGCCCGGCCGATCCTCGGCACGTCGTTGCCACTTGGGCCGCTTCAATGGCTGCTCCTAACTGACTGGTCAGTTATATACAGCCGCGCTAAAGTCATGCAAGCGACATTTCAGGGCCCCGCTGGGCAAAAAAGAGCCCGCCCGGATGTGGCTCCGGACGGGCTCCCGTTTGCCCCCGACGAACGTACTTAGGATTTGGGCCTGGCGGGCACCGTAATCTTCACCGTCTCGCCGTTCTTTCCGGGGAAGCCGGTGAACATGGCGGTGACGAGGTTCGGAACGAGCCGGTCGAGCTCGTCGGTCTGGGAGCGCGCCTTGGCATGGCCCTCGAACAGTGGCGCGTTGTCCGCGCGGCGGACGATGTCCATGTCGAGATAGCTCTTGTATACGGTATATTCGCGGACGCGGTCGTAGCCGCCGAAACCGCCGTAGCCACCGTAATAGGAGAACGGCGCGTTCCAGCCGTAGTAGAACGGATAGCCGCCCCACCGCGAGAAATAGGGTCGGCCGTAATAGACGCCCCAGAAAGGATCGTAGAACGGGTCGCCGAAGCCGTAGGGACCCAAGCCGCCGCCAAAGCCGCGACCGAAATATGGGTCGCGCTCGAGCTCGGTCGTCCCCTCGTCGACGCCGTAATCGACCTTGACCAGGACATCGGCGACCTGCGGAGCGCCCGCGGGGCGGAAGCCCTGCGCGGCGAGCTGCTGCGTGACCATCGACGCATAGCGGTAGAATTGGGGATCCGCCGCACCCTGCTTGGGAACGACATAGAAGCTCGCGCCCGCCGGAATGGCAGCCGGCTGGTAACGCGAAACCTGGGTTCTGAGGCCCGTCGCGCAAGCGGACAGGCCGAGAGCGGCGAGGCCCAGCGCGGCAGCCGCTGCAAATTTACGGATACGCATAGTGAACTCCTCCGAATCGGAGCGACGCATTGGAAATCGGTGGCGTTATACCACCGAACCCACTGAACGGTCGATGAAGCGGGAGTTTAGCGGGACAGACCGACGGAACGGTAGGCTTCGGCGAGCGTGGGCGCGCCCATCTCCGATGCGCGCGCGGCGCCTTCGGCAAGGATCCGATCGAGCTCGGCCGGATCGCGCCGGAACTCCTCGAGACGGCCTCGCAACGGAGCGATCAGGGCGATCAGCGCATCCGCCAGTGCAGGCTTGAACGTGCCGAAGCCCTGACCGGCAAAGCGCCCCAGTACCTGTTCGACGCTCTCTCCGGTGACCGCGGAGTAGATCCCGATTAGGTTCGCGGCCTCGGGACGTCCTTCCAGAGCGGCAGGATCCTCGGGCAGCGGCTCGGGATCGGTCTTCGCCTTCCGGATTTTCTGCGAGATGAGCTCGTCGCTGTCGATCAGGTTGATCCGGCTCATGTCCGACGGATCGGTCTTCGACATCTTCGACCTGCCGTCACGCAGGCTCATGATTCGGGCCGAGGCGCCTCCGCCGATGTAGGGCTCTGGCGGGATGAACAGCTCCACATCGAAGTCGTTGTTGAACTTGATCGCGATATCGCGGGTCAGCTCGACATGCTGCTTCTGATCCTCGCCCACGGGGACGTGCGTGGCCTTGTAGAGCAGGATGTCGGCTGCCTGGAGCACGGGATAAGTGAAGAGGCCGACCGACTTGCCCTCGCGGTCCTTGCCGGCCTTGTCCTTCCACTGGGTCATCCGGTTGAGCCAGCCCATGCGCGCCGTGCCCTGAAGTATCCAGGCGAGCTCCGAATGAGCGGGAATGGCGCTCTGGCGGAAAATGATGGATTTTGCCGTATCGATGCCGCTTGCGATCAGCGCAGCGGCCATCTCGCGGACTCTCCTGTGCAGCTGTTCCGGATCGACGTCGACGGTGAGCGCATGGAGGTCGGCGAGGAAGAACAGGCATTCGGCCTCGTCCTGCATCCTCACCCAGCGGAGGATCGCGCCAAGCAAATTGCCGAGGTGAAGGTCGCCCGTCGGCTGGATGCCCGAAACGACGCGCATCTTATCCGGCATCGGTATAGGGCCTCCTCCGCCTCAGCACTGACTTGAAACCCTCCTTGTCGGTCCCGCCGAGAATCCAGGCGAGCGGGAAATAAACGAGCATTCCGCCGCCGACGATAGCGGCAAGGCCGAGGACCCGCTGCGCGAACGATCCCACGAACCAGCCGGAGAGAGCCGAGCGGATCAAAAGGAGCGCCGCGACCATAGCCGCTGCGGCGATCAGCTGGCGAGCGATGCGC
>CBHTSV010000274.1:0-4232 GCA_966095215.1 uncultured Sphingomonas sp.
CGGATTGAGGCGGAGTTGGGCAAGAAAGCTTCGGCGTTCCTCAAGGAGCATGACGACGCTGCGCTGGCGAGCCTGTTCACGGACCTCGGCGGTCATTGCATGGAGACGTTGGTCGAGGCGTTCGATGCGGCGCAGGACGACGTACCGACCTTGTTCACCGCCTGGACGATCAAGGGCTTCGGCCTGCCGTTCGCCGGCCACAAGGACAATCACGCGGGGCTGATGAACCCGACGCAGATGGGTGCGCTGCGCGAGAGCATGGGTGTTCGCGAGGGGCAGGAGTGGGAGCCGCTCGAGAGCATCGGCGACAATGCGCGCGGCGCCGTCGAGGCGTTGCTCGAGCGCAGCCGGATCGCGCGGGAGAAGCGCCAGCGGAGCTTTGGGAACGTCATGGTGCCGGCGATTCCCGCGCCGGCAGGTGAGGAGCAATCGACCCAGGCAGCGTTCGGGCGGATCCTGCTCGACCTGTCCAAGGCCGGGGGCGAGCTGGCCGACCGGATCGTCACGACTTCGCCGGACGTGACGGTTTCGACCAATCTCGGCGCGTGGGTAAACCAGCGGGGGCTGTTCCGCCGAAGCGAAATTCCGGACGTTTTTGCAAAAGAAAAAATTGCATCGATGCAAAAGTGGTCCGCCGGCAACAAAGGCCAGCATATCGAGCTGGGGATCGCGGAAAGCAATCTTTTCATCATGTTGGCCGCCGCCGGACTCTCGGCCGATCTGTTCGGCGAGCGGCTCTTCCCGATCGGAACGCTCTATGATCCGTTCATCGCCCGTGGCCTCGATGCGCTGAACTACGCCTGTTACCAGGACGCGCGCTTCCTGTTGGTGGCGACGCCGAGCGGCATCACGCTTGGGCCCGAGGGCGGCGCTCACCAGTCGATCAACCCGCCACTGATCGCGCTCGGCCAGCCGGGCCTGCGTCATTACGAGCCGGCCTACGCCGACGAGCTCGCGGCGATGGTGCAGGAGGCGTTCCGGCTGATCGACGATCTACATGGGGAGAGCACCTATCTGCGGCTGTCGACCCGTTCGATCGATCAGGTCGAGCGCGCCGACGATAATTGGCGCGACGCCGCGCTCGCTGGCGGGTACTGGCTGCGCGAGCCGGGACCGAATTCAGAAGCGGCGATCGTCGCCATGGGCGCCGTCATGCCCGAGGCACTCGCTGCGTGGGAGGAGCTGAAGGAGGACGTGCCAGGTCTCGGCCTGCTCAACGTGACGTCGCCCGACCTGCTCCACCGTGGCTGGACCGGCGCGCAGGCGGCGCGTTGGCAGGGCGCGCGGAACTCCAGCCATATCGAGCAGCTGTTGTCGAAGCTCTCCCTGAACGCGGGTCTCGTGACCATCGCGGACGCGGCACCGGCGTCGCTCTCCTGGCTCGGCGGAGTGCTCGGCCAGCGTGTGGCTCCGCTCGGCGTCGAGAGGTTCGGCCAGACCGGAAGTCTCGCCGATCTTTACGCCGCCTACCGTCTCGATGGGGACGCCATCACCGAGGGCGTTGCCGAGCTACTGTTGCCTGCCTAGGAGAGCTGGATGGCCGGGCGTTACTTCGACGAATGGCAGGTCGGCGACCGCGTGTCGCACGAGATCACGCGCACGGTCACCGAGACCGACAATATCCTGATCACGACGCTGACCCATAATCCGCAGCCGCTGCACCTCGACTATGAGGCCGCCGCGAAGACGGAGTTCAAGAAGCCGCTGGTCAACAGCTGTTTCACCTTCAGCCTGCTGATCGGGATCAGCGTCCACGATACGACCCTGGGAACGCTCGTCGCCAATCTCGGCTACGACAAGGTGACGTTTCCCAAGCCGGTGTTCGCGGGCGACACCCTTCGCTGCGAGAGTGAATGCGTGGCCGTGCGCGAGAGCAAGTCGCGGCCGAACGCGGGAATCGTGACGTGGGCGCTGCGGGCGTTCAACCAGCGCGACGAGCTAGTGTGCGAGTGCACCCGGACGGCGCTGCTGCAAAAGAATCCGTCATGACTCCGCGCAGCTGGCTGTTCGTCCCCGCCGACAGCGAGCGCAAGGTGCAAAAGGCGCTCGAGAGCGACGCGGACGCGGTGATTTTCGATCTCGAGGACAGTGTGGTGCCGGACCGCAAGAAGGCCGCGCGCGATATCCTGAAGGGCCTGCCCAAGCGCTCGAACGGGCCGCAATGGTGGGTGCGGGTGAATCCGCTGGGCAGCGAGTTCCACAAGGACGACCTCCGCCTGATCGGCAGCGCCTATATCCATGGCATCGTGCTTCCCAAGTCGGAAAGCGGGGCTGACGTGGTCGAGCTGGCGCACCGCACCGGAACGATTCCGGTCCACGCGATCGTGACCGAGACAGCGGCGAGCCTTTTCAACCTGATGTCTTACGCCAAGCCGCGATCTCCGCTCGTCGCGATGAGCTGGGGAGCGGAGGATCTGTCGGCCGCGGTCGGCGCGTCTTCGAAATATGACGAGAACGGCGAGCTCGCCTTCACCTACAAGCTGGCGCGGTCGTTGTGCCTGGCGGGCGCGGTCGCTGCCGGAGTGCAGCCCGTTGACGGAGTCTTCGCCGACTTTCGCGACGAAGGGGGGCTGCGCTACGAAGCGGAAGCGGCAAGCCGCGAGGGCTTTACCGGCAAGCTCGCGATTCATCCGGACCAGGTGCCGGTTATCAACGCCGCTTTCACGCCGTCGCTGGACGAGGTTCGGCATGCAGCCGAGATCGTCGCCGCGTTCGAGGCACATCCCGACGCAGGGGTGCTTTCCGTCGGCGGGAAGATGGTGGACCGGCCGCATCTCACGCAGGCGCGGCGCGTTCTGGAAAGGGCAGCCAGGGAGCAGTGAGGTTGGGAGCCTGACATGACCGAAACCGTGCACCCAGTCCCCGAAGGATTCGGCGCACGCATCGGTCCGCGCGAGCTCGACGAGCTTTACGACCTCGCCAGATCCGATCCCGATCGTTTCTGGCTCGACCAGGCGAAGCGGCTCACTTGGAACAAATTCCCGACCAGGGCCGGCGACTGGTCGTTCCACGAGGATGACTTCCACATCGAATGGTTCGCCGACGGGGAGCTCAATCTCTCGGTCAATTGCCTCGACCGCCATCTCGCCGAGCATGGCGATCGCACCGCGCTGATCTTCGAAGCCGACGAGCCCGGCCACGGCCACGCGTGGACCTACCGCGAGCTTTACGAAGAGACCTGCCGCTTCGCGAACCTTCTGAAGCAGCGCGGGATCGAGCGCGGTGACCGCGTGATGATCTACATGCCGATGATCCCGGAGACGGCGGCGGCGATGCTCGCCTGCTCGCGCATCGGTGCGATCCATTCGGTGGTATTCGGCGGATTCTCGCCGGACAGCCTTGCCGGCCGCATCGCCGATTGCGCGGCCTCCTGCGTCATCACCGCCGACGAGGGCGTCCGTGGCGGCAAGCGCATTCCGCTGAAACGCAACGTCGACACTGCGCTCGAGCAGGGTGACGTCGGCACCGTGATCGTCGTCACTCGCACCGGCGCCAACGTGCCGATGAAGGAAGGCCGGGACATCCTTTATTCGGACTTCCGCGACGGCCTCTCGACCGAGTGTGACCCCGAGATCATGAAAGCGGAAGACGCGCTGTACATTCTCTACACGTCCGGCTCCACGGGAAAGCCCAAGGGCGTCGTCCACACGACCGGCGGCTATGCGACTTTCGCGGCGGCGACCTTCGACTGGGTTTTCGATTATCGCCCCGAGGACATCTTCTGGTGCACGGCCGACGTCGGCTGGGTCACCGGCCACACCTACGTCGTTTACGGACCGCTGATGAATCGCGCGACGAGCGTGATGTTCGACGGAGTCCCCAACTATCCCGACTTCGGCCGCTTCTGGGAGACGGTCGACCGGCTTGGAGTGACGATCTTCTACACCGCTCCGACCGCCATCCGAGCGCTGATGCGCGAGGGCGACGAACCGGTGAAGCGCCATAGCCGCAAGTCGATCCGCTTGCTCGGCACCGTCGGTGAGCCGATCAATCCTGAAGCCTGGGAATGGTATTGGCGCGTGGTCGGCGACGGCCGCTGCCCGATCGTCGATACCTGGTGGCAGACCGAAACCGGGCACATCATGATCTCGCCCATTCCGGGCGCGATCGCCACCAAGCCCGGCTCAGCCACGAAGCCGTTTCCCGGCGTTGTTCCCGAGATCGTCACCATGGAAGGCGAGCCCGTTCCCGACGGCTCCGGAGGATTTCTCGTCCTCAAGCAGCCGTGGCCG
>CBHTSV010000275.1:0-2746 GCA_966095215.1 uncultured Sphingomonas sp.
AATCACTCGCGCCCAGTCGATGGACATATTGTCGTCGCAGTCGAACCTCGCAGGCTACAAGGCGGTCGTCGAAGCCGCCGACGCCTATGGCCGGGCGTTCCCGATGATGATGACCGCGGCAGGCACGGTGAGCCCGGCAAAGGTCTTTGTCATGGGCGTCGGCGTAGCCGGCCTACAGGCGATCGCGACGGCGCGACGACTGGGCGCGCAGGTCAGCGCCACCGACGTGCGCTCGGCGACCAGGGAGCAGATCCAGTCGCTCGGCGCGAAGCCGATCTTCGTCGAGAATGTCGCCGGCATCGAGGGGGAAGGCGCCGGCGGCTACGCGACCGAGATGTCGCCGGAGTACCAGAAAGCCCAGGCCGAGCTGGTGTCCGGCCATATCGCCAAGCAGGATATCGTGATCACGACGGCGTTGATCCCGGGGCGGCCGGCACCGCGGCTGATCAGCGATGCGCAGGTCGCTACGATGCGCCCGGGAAGCGTGATCGTCGACATGGCGGCGGATGCGGGCGGCAATGTCGAAGGAACTGTCACGGGCGAGTCAGTTCAAAAGCATGGCGTGACGATCATCGGCGCGTCGAACCTCGCGCGCAGCCTCGCTGCGGACGCATCAGCCTTGTTCGCGCGCAACCTCTACAATTTCCTCTCCGCCTTCTGGGATAAGGAGAAGGCCGCGCCCGAGTTCCCGGATGACGACGAGATCGTCAAAGGCGTTCGCCTAACGCAGGGCGGGAAGGTCGTGAACGAGCGGCTGACTGCCGCCTGACGTGACTCACACGAGCGACATCCTGGTCATTGGCGGAGGCGTCGCGGGTCTGTCCGCAGCCGCGGCGTTGTCGAAGCACGCGAAGGTCACTGTGCTCGAGGCCGAAGAGCAGATTGGCTACCATTCCTCGGGCCGGAGCGCGACGATGCTCCATTATGCGCTCGGCGACAGACTCGTTCGCGCGCTAACTCTCGCGAGCCGGGGCTTCTTCGATGCTCCGCCAGACGGCTTCACCGACGTTCCGCTGGGGCGCCGGATGCCGGTGCTGGTCCATGCGCGCGAGGACGAGCGTGAGGCGCTCGATCAACTCGAAGCGGACATATCCTTGTTCGCAAAGCTCGAGCGGCTGGACGCCGCTGGAGTTAACGAACTCTGCCCGTTGCTGAAGGACGACGCGCGGCATGGCATCGCGGATCGCAACGGGATCAGGCTCGACCCGCATGCTCTCCTCCAGGGCTTCCTGCGCCAACTGCGCAATGCCGGCGGCGAGCTGCGCACGGGCAGTCGAGTGGCAGCGATCAAGAGGCTCTCGGGTTCATGGGTCGCCACGACTGAAAACGGCGACGAACATTCCGCACCTCTTCTCGTGAACGCCGCGGGATCCTGGGCAGACGGGATTGCGCGGCTTGCGGGCGTGCAGCCGCTCGGCCTCGAGCCGAAGCGGCGGACGATCATCACCTTCGATGCTCCGCCCGGTACCGATCTCGACGCTCTGCCCTTTGCCAAGACGATCGGAGACGAGCTCTATTTCGCTCCCGAGAGCGGCCGGCTGTTCGCCTCGCCCATGGACGAGGTTCCGAGCGATCCGTGCGACGCACAGCCGGACGAGTTGGAGGTTGCGCTCGCCGCCTACCGTATGGAGGAGCGCACCACGATGAAGGTGGAGCGGATCCACAGCCGCTGGGCGGGACTTCGTACCTTCACGCCCGATCGCCATCCGGCGGCCGGCCACGCGCCCGATGAGGAGGGATTCTTCTGGCTGGCGGGGCAGGGCGGATTCGGCCTGCAGACCTCGCCCGCGATGGCCCGAATCGTCTCCTCATTGATCGCCGGAGAGGAATGGCCGCTGGCCGACGTCAAGGCCGACGATCTAAGCCCCGCTCGCTTCGCCCGGCAGGCGGCATAGGTCGACCCAGCGGTCGGCCACCAGGTCGTACAGGCGCTGCGTCGGAACCTCGACCGAGGTGTTCAGCGACCCGCCCGCGGGATAGACCACGTCGAAAGCCTGCAGCGACACGTCGAGATACACCGGCAGCGGGTTCTTGAGCCCGAAGGGGCAAACTCCTCCGACCGGATGCCCGGTGACTTCCAGTGTTTCCTCGGGCCCGAGCATTCGCGGCCGGGCGCCGAGCTCATCCTTGCACTTGCGGTTGTCCAGGCGGGCGTCGCCGCGCGCGACCAGGAGGAACAGGCGATCGCCCGCGCGCACGGCGAGCGTCTTGGCGATCCGGCCAGGCTCGACGGCTAGTGCCTTGGCTGCGGTGTCCACGGTCGCGGTCGAGTCCTCCACCTCGATCAAGAGAAGATCGGGCGCATGTTCGGACAGCCAGGCGCGGACGGATTGTTCGCTCATGTCATTCGCCGATCAGGTGAAGTGCGATCTCGCGGGCAGGCGGACTCCGTCGGTGCTCGAACAGGTAAATCCCCTGCCAGGTGCCGAGCATGAGGCGGCCGCCCTCGACCGGGATCGCAAGCGATGTCTGCGTGAGCGCGCTTCTAAGGTGCGCCGGCATGTCGTCGGGCCCTTCGTCATCATGCTCGTAGCCGCCGCCCTCCGGCGCGATCCGTTCGAAATAGCGTTCGAGGTCCCGCCGTGCAGCAGGCGCTGCATTCTCCTGGATCAGGAGAGACGCCGAAGTATGGCGGCAAAACAGAGTCAGAAGACCGTCGGCAATCCCGCTGCTGCCGACCCAGTCGCTTACTTTATGCGTCATTTCGTGCAGTCCACGCCCGGGCGCGCGCACGCTCAACTTTTCG
>CBHTSV010000276.1:0-3410 GCA_966095215.1 uncultured Sphingomonas sp.
GGCGCTTCTGCTCTTCGGTCCCGAACTTGAGCAAAGCCGGCCCGAGCATCGAGATGCCGAAGCTGTAGAGCGGCTGCCGGGCATGGATCCGCGCCATCTCCTCTTTGACCACGATCGCCTGCTCGGGAGTCAGCCCGCCGCCGCCATAATCCTTGGGCCAGTCGGGCACGGTCCAGCCGCGCTCAGCCATTGCCTCGAGCCAGCGGCGCTGCGCGTCCGATTGAAACGCCCAGTGGCGCCCGCCCCAGCAGAGGTCCGCCTCGGAGCGGATCGGCTCGCGCATCTCGGCCGGGCAGTTCGCTTCGAGCCACGCGCGCGTTTCCGTACGGAAGGTGTCGAGATCAGTCATGATTCGCGTCCTCTGGACGTCTTACGTTCACTAAAGTCACGCGTTTGGTGCCTTTTTCCACCATTTCGGTCTTAACCAGCTCTTCATCAAAATGCTGCAGATGAGGGATTAACCAGGAGTACCATCAGTGGCAGCGCGCGATATGGGCCGAGTATCACAGCTGGCAAGCAGTCGCCTCATCACCAGTTGCGCGACGATCACGGCCCTTTTTATCTTCTTGTGGCTGGCCAACCGGGCCGTTGGCGCGGCGCTCGGCTTTAGCCCAGGCAACCCGGGATTGAACACGGCGCTGATCCTCAACATCGCCATCATTCTCTTCGGCTGGCGCCGCGCGAAGGATCTGCAGAGGGCGCTCAAGGAGTCGGACCGGCTGGTGAAGGAGGCCGCCTTCACCGACCAGGTGACCGGTCTCGCCAACAGGCGGCAGCTGATGGACGCGCTGTCCGAGGCGTCGGGCGAACCCGCGCGGAGCGTCCTGCTCCTGCTCGATCTCGACTTCTTCAAGAATGTGAATGACCTTTACGGCCATTGCGCCGGCGACCAGGTCCTGAAGAAGGTTGCGGAAGTCATCACTGCAAATACGCCGGCAGACGGCTGTTGCGCGCGGCTCGGCGGCGACGAGTTCGCCGTCCTCCTGCCGGAGAGCGAGTCGCGCGAGATCGAAAGGATCGCGTCGAACATTACGACGGGCGTCGCCCGTCCGCTTTCGATCGACAGTGCGGTTGTGCACGTGTCGGCCTCGATCGGTCTTTCCTTTCTCGATCCCGGAATGACTCCCGAGGACGCCTTGCGCCGCTCGGACATAGCCATGTACGCGGCAAAGCGCGCCGGCCGCAATTGTTCAGTCTGGTTCGACAAGGAAATGGAGCGCGAGCTCTTTGATCGAACCCAGCTGGAGACCGAGATCCGGAGCGGCATTGCGGCGGGCGAATTCGTGCCTTTCTTCCAGCCGCAAATCAGCCTCGAAACCGGTGAACTCACGGGTTTCGAAGTCCTCGCGCGCTGGAACTCGCCCGGACGCGGCCTGCTTGAACCCGCCGAGTTCATGACCGCGGCCGAAGGCTCGGGCCTCATCGGAGCGCTCTCCATGAGCGTGATGAAGCAGGCCCTCGTCGAGAGCCGGGACTGGCCGGCCGAGCTCAAGATCGCGGTCAACATTTCGCCCGTCCAGTTCCGGGACCCCAAGCTCGCCGAGCGCATCCTCAAGGTGCTGACGGAGGCGAACTTTCCTCCGCAGCGGCTCGAAATCGAAATCACCGAGACCGCGCTGCTCGAGGACCAGGACATGGCGCTCGCCATCGTGCAGAGCCTCAAGAACGTCGGGATCACCATTTCCCTTGACGACTTCGGGACGGGTTATGCCTCGCTATCGCAGCTGCAATCCCTGCCGTTCGACCGGATCAAGATCGACAAGAGCTTCGTGTCGGCGCTTCTGGCCGATCCGCAGTCCAGCGCCATCGTCAACAGCATCACTTCGCTCGGCAAGGCTCTTCAGCTGCCGATCACCGCGGAGGGAGTCGAGACCGGCGACGTCAAGGATCGCCTTTCGGCCATGGGATGCGCCGAAGCGCAGGGCTGGCTCTTCGGAAAGGCCGTTCCCGCTGACACGGTGCGCAAGCTGCTGAAGCTGGACGTTCGCGGCGAAGAGCGGGCGGATCCCGAATTGCCCGAGATTGTCGAGCGGCGCGACCAACACCGCCGCGCCGCCGCCCGCAAGAAAATCGCGCGTTAGTCCAGCGGCTTGCCGCGGTACCGAAGACGCGGCCCAGCATCCCTCCGATCGCCCACTTGCAAGGCTGTCAGCAGCGGCCTAGCGACCGCGGCCGGAGACCTTCATGACCGACGTTCTGGAAAAGCCGGCGACCAGCCCCATTTCGACGCGCAAGCACGGCGACGTGCTGATCATCCTCAGTAACAACCCGCCGGTGAATGCGCTGAGCACGCCTGTCCGGCAGGGACTGGTGGACGCGATCGCGGAGGCCGAGGCCGACGACAGCGTGAAGGCCGTCGTCATGGCCTGTGAGGGCCAGACCTTCTTCGCCGGCGCCGACATCACAGAGTTCGGCAAGCCGCCGCAAATGCCCTGGCTGCCGACCGTCGTGGACACCATCGAGAATTGCTCGAAGCCGGTGGTCGCGGCGATTCACGGGACGGCGCTCGGCGGCGGTCTCGAGGTGGCGCTCGCCTGCCATTATCGGGTAGCGGACAAGTCGGCGAAGCTCGGCACGCCCGAGGTCAAGCTGGGCCTGCTTCCCGGCGCGGGCGGGACGCAGCGGCTCCCCCGCGTCGCGGGAGTGAAGAAGGCGCTGCAGATGTGCGCGACCGGCAATCCGATCGGCGCGAAGGAAGGCTTCGATTGCGGCCTGGTCGATCGGCTGGTCGAAGGCGACCTCATCCCGCACGCGGTAGGCTATGCCGAGGAGGTGCGCGACGTTCGTCCGCTGCCCAAATCGTCGGAGCGGCAGGACCGGCTGACGGATTGCGAGCCGTCGATCTTCGACGAGTTCCGCAAGGACAATGCGAAGCGCTTCCGCGGCTTCGAGGCTCCGCTGAAGAATATCGAGGCGGTGAAGGTCGCCTGCGAGAAGCCCTATTCCGAAGGCGTCATCGAAGAGCGCAAGCTGTTCATGGAGCTGATGGCCGGGACGCAGGCCAAGGCGCAGCAATATTTCTTCTTCGCCGAGCGCAAGGCGGCGAAGATCGAGGGCCTTCCCGAAAACACGGAAGCCCGGCCGATCCACAAGGTCGGGGTGATCGGCGCGGGAACGATGGGCGGCGGCATCTCTATGAACTTCCTGTCGGCGGGAATTCCCGTGACTATCGTCGAGATGGGGCGGGAAGCGCTCGACCGTGGCACGAGCGTGATGCGCAAGAATTACGAGGCGAGCGCCGCCAAGGGGAAGCTGACGAGCGAGCAAGTCGAGAAGGCGATGGCGCTGCTGTCGCCGACCCTGGAGTTCGAGCAGCTCGCGGACTGCGACCTCATCATCGAGGCGGTCTACGAGAATATGGACGTGAAGAAGGAGGTCTTCGCCAAGCTCGACAAGATCGCCAAGCCGGG
>CBHTSV010000277.1:0-2919 GCA_966095215.1 uncultured Sphingomonas sp.
ACGCCGCTCATGGTCAGCGTGAACGCCTGGTGTGGCGTCGGCGCACCCATGCCACGCTGCTGGAGATACGAAGCAAATCGCGGATCGACGATGAAGCTGCACGAGCCGCTGCCGGTAGAGTTGCCGGCAACTCCGCTGCAGTCGAGGCGGCCCGCGTCGCGCAGGAGCGCGAAACGGACGGGTCCCCTCGGTCCCGCAAGCTGGTTGGCGCTCAAGCCATGAAGGTCGCTGATCGGGCGATCGTTCGACCAGGTGCTGCGGTTATCATTGCCCCAGCGGCTCTCGATCGTCAGCTGGACCTTGCCGGCCCGGGCGAGCGAGCCGTCGCGGCCAATCGACCAGCGGATGCTGTCGGGGCCCGACGACTCCGCATGCGAAACAGCGATCGTGAGCGGTGCGAGGGCAAGCATTCCGGCAAGAAGCACGCCACGCGGAAGATCAATGACACTCATTTTTACCTCACTCGTACCGAAGCGCATGGATTGGGTTCGCTCGCGCCACCCTGACGGAGTGGCCGACGACCGTGGCGATCGCGATTCCGAGGGCAATCGCCCCGGCGATGAGGAACGGCACGGGCGTCAGCGGAATCCGCTGGTCGAAGCCGTTCAGCCAGTCGCGCATCATCCACCAGTCGATCGGCCAGGCGATGACGTTGGCGATGATCACTGGCCGGCTGAACTGCCACACGAGCAGACGGACAATGTCGCGGGTGCGCGCGCCGAGCACCTTGCGGATGCCGATCTCCTTCGTCCGCCGTTCCGCCGTGAACGCCGCGAGGCCAAAAAGCCCCAGGCAGCCGATAATCACCGCCAGCAGGGAGAAGGCCGCGAAGATCTTCGCCCGCGCATCCTCCTTCTTGTACAGCTCGGCGATCACGTCCTCGCTGAACTTGGCGTTGAACGGCACTTCGTTGGTGATCTGCTTCCACTGCCGCTCGACACCGGCGCGCACTGCGGCCGGGTCGCCGCGGTAGCGGATGATCATCCAGCCGGGCCCCGCCGTGACCTTGTGGAACATCATCGGCTCGATGGGAGTACGAACGGACCGGAAGCGTGTGTCCCCCACGACGCCGATGACGGTGATGTTCAACGTGCCGGCTTCGTCGGACAGCAGCTTGCCCCGCACTACCTTGCCGATGGCATCCTGAGGCGATTTGAATCCGAGCTTCTTCGCCGCATACTCGTTGATCACGACGTTCACGCCGCGCGCCGCGATCGCCTTCTCGACGCCGACGTCCTGCGGGTAGGGCGCCGTCATGTCGTCGACCTGGCGGTTCTCATCGAACCATCGGCCAGCTTTCAGCGGGAGGCCCATCGCGTCCAGATAGTCGGCCCCGACGTTGTACTGGCCGATCAGCACCTGCCGGTTGCTGCCCGGCGGGATGATGAACGAATTGCTCTGGTTGTTCGTGTTGACGCCGATGTCGGTCAGGGCGGCGGCCTGCACGCCGGGAATCCGCTCCATCTGCTTCACGATCATGTCGGCTTTCGACCAGAGCTGGGCGCGGCTCAGCTCCTCGACCTGGAGGATGTGGTCGCGCTTGTAGCCGGGGTCCACATGCCTCGCGAAAACCGTCTGGCCGTAGATGACCGCGGTGCAGATGATGAGCCCGATAGAGACCGCGAACTGCCCGACGACGAGCGCGGCGCGAATCCTGCCCGAGCCCGGGGTTTCCGCCGCGGAGCGGTTGGCCTTCAGCACCTGGGCGGGCTGGAAGCGCGACAGGAAGAAGGCGGGATAAAGACCGCTGATCACTCCGACCAACAACGTGAGCCCGATCGCCGGAAGAAGGATTCCGTCCTTGCCGAAATAAGCGAGCGCGATGTCGGCATCGAGAAAGGCCGCGAACGGCTTCACCAGAAGCTCGACGAGAGCGAGTGCGAGCAACATGGCCACGGCGGAGATCAGGATCGATTCCGCCACGAACTGGACGATCAGCTGCTTGCGCGTGGCGCCGAGCACCTTCCGAAGCGCAACCTCCCTCGCCCTCTGGCTTGCGCGGGCGGTGGCGAGGTTGGTGAAGTTCACCACCGCCATGCCGAGGATCAGCATGGCGATGATCGCGACCGTCGCGATCGTGCGCTCGTCATTGCCGGGGGTGAGCGAACTATCCTGAGCCTTGCCGAGATGGATGTCCTTGAGGTTGACGAAATGCCAGTCTTCGTCCTCGCCTGCGTTGTACCGGATATTCCCGGTCGTCTCGTCGGGAATGTTGCGCTTCTCCCAAGCGGGCATTTGCGCTTCGATCTGCCGGACGTCCGTTCCCGGCCGCATCTTCACGTAAACGTACCCTGACTGACAGCCCCAGCAGGTAAACCAGTTGGGCGCGTCTGCATTGAATCGATTGAAGTCGAGCCGGATGACGGCATCGATCTTCATGCTCGAGTTTTTCGGCAGATCCTTGAGAAGGCCGGCGATCTTCAGGTCATGCTTCACGCCCCTGGTGATGATCGTCATCGTGCGGCCGACCACCTGATCGGTCCCGAAGCGCTTGATCGCTTCCTTTTGGGTGATCACGGCCGTCTCAGGCGCAGTGAGCGTGCCGCCGGCGAGCAACGGGAGACTGACCACCTTCAGGAAATCGTCGTCGGCGAAGAACCAGTTCTTCGTCGATTCCGCCTGCCCGTCTTTCACCAGCACGGGCCCGTTGTCCGAGACATAAACGGCACTCTGGATCTGCGGGAAATCCTTCACTGCCGCAGTCTTCGACGCAAAGGCGGACATTTGCAGGAATGCCGCCTCGCCGTCCTTCGGATGAGGATACCAGGCCTCAAGCTGATAGGTGTTGTCGACGTCCGGAAGCCACCTGTCGTAGCTCTGCTCGTAGCGGATATAGAGCAGGATCATGATGCACGCGGCCATGCCGATGGCGAGGCCGGCGATGTTGATGATCGAGTAGGTCTTGCTCTTCGCGAGTGC
>CBHTSV010000278.1:0-4397 GCA_966095215.1 uncultured Sphingomonas sp.
TCGGAGCCCTTTTAGCCTGCGGCCCGCACCGGCTGATTTGACCGGGTGCCGGTACCTATTTTTGGGCCCGCCGCCCCCGCGCGGCGGGGGGCGCAAGAACGGGGCCGCTCCGGTCCCGGCGCGGCCCTTCCTTTGCTTCAGATCAGGACGTCGTTGTTGACCACGAGGTGATCGCTGCCGACTTCGAAGCCGGTGATGTGCACCGTGGCCCCGGACACTCCGAGAATGGTCAGCTCGCCGTTCCCATTGTTGATGAAGGTGACATCGTCGTCGTCGTCGTGGATGTTGATCATATCGTGCGCCCCGTCGAAGCCGAGATTGATGTCAATCTGGCTGACGTCGGTGCCGCTCGGATCGTTGATCGTGATCGTGTCGGCGCCGCCGAACGGGTTGAGCGTCACGTGCTCGACGTCTTGCAGGTCCATGACGATGTTGCCCTGGACTCGGGTGAACAAGGCGTGGTCGCCGCTGGCCGTCAGGGTGAACTGCTCCGCGAGCGCGTTGGGGTTGCCGTTGAACAGCATCTCGTCGAAGCCGCTTCCGCCCTCGACGCGGTCGCTCCCGTCGCCATTGTCCCAGCGGAACACGTCGTCTCCGGCCCCGAGAATTCCGACGTCGGCGCCCTGGTCGCCGTCGACGAAATCATCTCCGTCGCCGCCGATGAGCGTGTCGTTGCCTGCATGGCCGAGCAACATGTCGTTGCCGTCCTGACCCAGGAGCAGGTCGCCGCCGCTGCCGCCGGTCAGAGTGTCGTTGCCGGCGCCGCCGAACAGCTCGGCCGCCGGCAGCGCGCCATTGGTTTCGTCGAGCGCGATCACGTCGTTGCCGTCGCCGCCAATGACCCGGATCAGGTCCGTGTTCTGGACGGTCGCGCCGTCGATCGCTTCGCCGTTGGCGAACAGGTGACTGCTAGCATCGCGGCTGATCGTGACATTGTTGTCGCCGTCGTCGCTCGTGACGAGGACACGATTCTGACTCGGCTGGAATCTCGAATGAATGCTCATTGGTAAGGTTCTTTCTGCGGTATCGTTGGTGGTCCGCGACCGCCGCCGCCTAGCCGCGATCCCTCAACGGCCGATATGACCGACTGACCGGCAGAATTGATTAGAACGCCGCTGAAGAGCGAAATTCTCGATTACTGAAATCGAGCACCGCTGTCGTTCTGACGTGGGATGCGCCTGATTGCGGATATTTGCGCACCGGTGTTATGAGACCTCGCTATCTCGGGACAAATCAAGCGGATGGAGGGGTCATGCCGCAGTTCGTTATCGAGAGGGAAATGCCGGGCGCGGGACAACTCGGCGCGGAAGACCTCAAGCTTGCTTCGCAGACGTCCTGCTCGGTGCTTCAGGACCTGGGTCCTCGAATCCAGTGGGTCCACAGCTACGTCACCGACAACAAGATCTACTGCATCTACCGTGCTCCGAACGAAGACATGATCCGGGAGCATGCGCAGCGCGGCGGCTTCCCCGCCAACAAGATCTCGCAGGTCCGAACGACGATCGATCCGACCACGGCCGAATAGCCGCGGGGAATGTCGCACGTCTTCATCTCCTATGCCCGGTCCGACGAGGCTCGCGCTGAGGAGATAGCCGACCTTCTGCGGGAGAGCGGCTTCGAAGTCTGGCGGGACGACGAGCTTCCGGCCCACCGTTCCTACGCCGAGGTCATCGAGGAACGTTTGACCGGCGCTGCGGCGGTCATCGTGCTCTGGTCGGCCGAAGCCGCCAGATCGCAATGGGTACGCGCCGAAGCGGACTCGGCGAGGTCGGCGCGCAAGCTCGTCCAGGCGACGCTGGACGGGACCATTCCACCGCTTCCCTTCAACCAGATTCAATGCGCGGATTTGAAGGGTTGGGACGGGCAGAGCACCGGCGCGGGCTGGCGCAAGCTGCTCTCCAGCGTCACCGAGCTCGCGGGTCCGATCACGTCCGAGAAGCCCGGCCGGTCGTCCTCGCGGTCCGTTTCCGTCTGCGTCCTTCCGTTCCAGAACATGAGCGGCGATCCGGAACAGGAGTATTTCAGCGACGGCATCAGCGAGGACATCACGACCGACCTGTCGCATATCTCCGCGCTTGAGGTGATCGCCCGGAACACGGCTTTCACCTTCAAGGGGCAGTCGGTCGACGTTTGCGATGTCGCGAGGAAGCTGGGCGTCACCCATGTGCTGGAAGGCAGCGTCCGCAAGGTCGGCGACCGAGTTCGGATCACCGCTCAGCTGATCGATGGAAAGAGCTGCGGCCACGTCTGGGCCGACCGCTACGATCGCGACCTCACCGACATCTTCTCGATCCAGGATGAGATTTCGAAGTCGATCGTCGCTGCGCTGAAGCTGAAGCTCCTGCCCGAAGAAAAAGAGGCGCTGGAGAAACGCGGAACGAACAACGCCGAGGCCTACAATCTTTACCTCTTGGCACGGCAATATTGGATCACTGGCAACCATGGCGATGCGAAGCGCGAAGAGCGCGTGATGCGCATCTGCGGCCGGGCGGTCGAAATCGACCCATATTATGCGAGGGCATGGGCGCTGCTGGGAATGGCGCAATCGAGTCTGCGATACGGTTTCGGCCGCGAAGTCGATGACGGCTACGTCGCGGCGCACACCGCGCTTGCGATCGACCCGAACATCCCAGAGGCGCATCTGCCGATCGTCACGCGACTGCAGGAAAAGCGGCTTTTCGACGAGGCCGCCCGTGAGATGGAAACCGCCATTCGGCTCGGGCCCGATTCCTGGGAGGTGAACAAGACGGCCGGCCGCTATTACCTCATGCAGCGCGACGTCCCCACAGCGACCCGGCACTTTGAAAAGGCGGCCGAGATCATGGACACCGACTTCCACTGCTGGGGGATGCTCGCGACCTGCTATCTCGCGCTCGGCGAGAAGGCCAAGCTCCGCGAGGCCGCGAAGCGTATGGTTTCCGAAGGGCACCGGGCCGTCCAGCAGGACCCCAGCAACGGGGCCGCCCTCGGTATTCTGGCGGGCGGCTACGCTCTTCTTGGCGAAGAGGAGCGGACTCGCGAGTGGATCGACCGGGCGCTGCTCGTCGATCCCGACAATCTCAACATGCGCTACAACTTCGCCTGCGTGCTTTCGATCATTGGCGACAAGGAAGGCACTCTGAAGATGCTTCAGAGCATCCTTCCGCAAGTCGGTGAGTATCAGGTCCGGATCGCCGCGGCTGACACCGATTTCGATTCGATCCGCGACGATCCGCGATTTCAGAAGTTGATCAGCGACGCGAAGAAGCGCCTTGGAATCAAGGATGAGCCGGCGGCGGCGCCCGCTCCGAACGCCGCCGCCTCCTGACCTCGCCTAAAGCGCCCCATATTCGTCGCGGCGCTTCCACCAATAGTCCGGCTCGTTGCGTCCCTTCGGAGCGCGGTCGAGCCATTGGTAGGCCCCCCACAGGCCGTCGAGCCCGCGCGCGAAGGCCGAATAGGTGTGATAGACGACGCCGTCCTCCAGCACGAAGGCGCTCATCCCCGGCTTCTCCCGCACATAATTGAACAAGCTCGTGCCCGCCGCCGCCGCGCCGATCGCCGCGCCCTCCGGCCCGGACGCAGATGGCTCGATCGCCGAGCCTGGCTCGAAATTGTATCGATAGTCGCCGGTGCGCTGCTCCTCTTCCGACGCATAGACGTTGAAGTCGGAATTGAAGCCGTTGTCGTCAGACGACGCCCAGGGGAACGTCCAGCCCAGCCGCTTCTTGTATGCCTGCAGCTTCTCGATCGGCGCTCGCGAGACGGCCCAAAGCATCACGTCATGATGCGCAAGATGCTCCCAGAAGCCGTTGAACCCGTCGGCGATGGCCGAGCAGGACGGACAGCCGCCCGTGAAGTCCGGCCCGAACATGAAATGATAGACGAGCAGCTGCGAGCGCCCGCGGAACAGGTCGTTGAGACTCGCGCGGCCCTCGTCCGTGTCGAACTCATAGTCCTGATCGACGCCGACCGACGGCAGCGCCTGTAGCGGCCTTGCGATCTCGTCACTCTGCCGCGGCAACTCTGTTTCGGGCTTGAGCAGGTCGAGCCGCTGCCGCAGCCATTCCTCACGCGTCGCGACGCGATGCGTCGCAGTGATCGTCGCCATGAATCCTTCCTTTCCGTTTGAGGCCGATCAGCAGGGCAAGCGTACTTGCAGAGCCGCCGCCGAATGCGAGCCGCACCAAAGTCGATGCGCACAGCGGGCACATTGTCGCTCAGCCCTGCGCCGCGAGTGTCTTGGCGACCTCCTCTCTCGACTGCGCGTGCAGCGCCCAGAAGTTCCTGACGGTGCGCCCGGCCAGCTTCTCCGCGAGCACGGTCAGGTGCGAGTTCCAGCCGCTGCCGAAATCCTGCGCGCCCGTGCCGCTGGTGATGCCGCTGTGCGTCAGGACAAGGCGGGTCTTCTCGGCTTC
>CBHTSV010000279.1:0-1538 GCA_966095215.1 uncultured Sphingomonas sp.
CTCAAGGCGACGATCAAGAGCGACGGCCGCGCCGCTCACGTCCCCAACGATGTCTATGAGTGGGGAACCGCGCACCTGACGATCAGGCAGGGCAAGGTCGTCCGCAACACGTCAGGCCGCTACCTCACCGTCTGGCATCGCCAGGGCAAGCACTGGCAGATCACGCGCAACATCGCCTTTTGAACGAACCGATCCTCCGGCTGATGCGTTGAGTCCGGGACAGCCGGGAGACGAAAAATGCCAGCCAAATCAAAAGCTCAGCAGCGCGCCGCCGGAATCGCGCTCGCGGTGAAGGAGCATGAGCGGCCGAAAAGCTCGCTCAAGGGCGCATCCAAGAGCATGTTCGAGTCGATGAGCGAGAAAGAGCTCAAGAAGATGGCGTCGACCAAGCGCAAGGGTAAGCCCGAGCACGTCGGCGACTAGCGCCAGCCCTTTTCCCGCGCTGCCTTCTCCTGCGACGCATCGAAGGGCTCGCCGGCGATAGCCGAATCGACGAGCGCCGCGAGGTTCGGATCCATGCCGGCGGCCATTCGATACTGGCCGGTTTGCCCCTCCGGCGCAGCGAACAGTCCGCGCAGCTGCCATCGATCCCCATTCCGACACGCGAGGCCGCTCGTCGGGCCTTGCGTGAAGCTCCGGCAGACGACCCCCGATTGATCGCGGAAGGTGAGACCGATCCGTACCGGGCTTTCCGATGGCGCCCCCGCAAGCTCGCTATCGAGCGCCTGGTTCAGCGCCGCAGCCGCATAGATTCGCCCTTCCTGCACCTGCACCGGGTTATGCGATGGAATCGGCACCTGAGTCCCAACGAAGATGCCGATCGCGAGCGTTGCAGCCATCGCTGCCCATTGCGGAAGCGAGCTCCACTGACGCCGCTCACGCGCTCGCTTCGCCGCGCCGAAATCGATCACTGGAGCTTCGGGTTTGCGGATGGCGGCGATGAGGCTGTCCGGCACGGTCGCTTCCGCGACCGGGTCGAATGCGCCTTTCAAGTGCGACTGCATTGCCCGGTGCTGCTCGGCGAGGAGCTTCAACTCGGGATTGCCGGCGACCTCCGCTTCGACACGCGCGGCTTCGTCGGGACTGAGTTCGCCGTCGAGCCAGGCAAAGAATGTCTCGTTGTTCACCATCTTACGCCCCAAGCATTTCCAGCAGCGCTGTCCGTCCGCGCACGAGCCGGCTCGACACCGTGCCGATCGGCAGCCCCAGCATTTCCGACGTCTCGCGATAGCCGAAGCCTTCGATGAGGATCAGCGCGACGACTTCGCGCTGCTCTTCCGGCAGCCGCTGCATCGCCGCCATCGCACGGTTGAGATCGACCGACGCTTCCATGGCCGCCGTCGAACTGCTTCCGAGTGTCTCGGCCTCTTCCGCCGGCCCCTCGTATTTCTCCCTGCGCACCCGCGACCGCGCTGTGTCGATCCAGAGATTGCGCATGATCTTGTAGGCCCAGCTGTCGAGGCGGGTCCCCGCCTCCCACTGCGTCTTTGAACGAAGCGCGCGTTCGATCGTCATCTGCGTGAGGTCGTCCGCGTCCG
>CBHTSV010000280.1:0-3343 GCA_966095215.1 uncultured Sphingomonas sp.
AACGCCACAGGCTCGAGATCCTCGCCGATCGCTACCCGACCATCGCGGTTCTCCCGCGCGTGGACGACCGCAACGAGCTTGCCCGGTTGCTCGCCAGCGGCGACGCGCTGGTCCACGGCTGCGAATCCGAGACTTTTTGCCTGGTTGCCGCCGAAGCGCGCGCGAGCGGAATCCCGCTGATCGTGCCCGACCGCGGCGCCGCCGCCGACCAGCTCGTTCCCGGCGCCGGAATTACTTACCGTGCGGGACGCGAGCGATCGCTCGAGCAGGCGATCGCCCGGTTCGTCGAGCGCGGTCCGGAACTTCAGCGAGCCGCAGCGTCCCGGGCGAGCAGGATCCGAACGATGAACGATCATTTCGCCGAGCTATTCGCCCGCTACGAGCAGCTGGTGCATGTTCCGGCAACGGAACCGGAGCTCGAAGGCACTGGAATCATCGAAGGCGGAGTGCCGCTGCCGGGGCTTGCAGTCGCGCGCTCGGGCGCGCGGCTGCGCTAAGGCGGCAGGGCAGCTCCGAGCTGCTTCGAGGCCCGAAGCGGAATTTGGTCATTGCACGTCGGACCGTTTGACCGCACCATTCACGCGGGGGCCGGATGGCGAACATCTTCCTCAGCTATGACCGTGAGGACGAGGCGCGGGCCCGTCCGATAGCCAAGCAGCTTGAGCTTGCCGGCCACTCGGTCTGGTGGGATCGCCAGATCAAGGGCGGCGGGGAGTTCAGTGCCGAAATCGAGGCCGCACTGGGTCAGGCCGACAAGGTGGTGGTCCTTTGGTCGGAGCGGGCGGTCAGGTCCGCCTGGGTGCGCGATGAAGCGGCGGTCGGGCGCGATACGGGCCGGCTCGTTCCCGCGACGATCGACGGAACTGCGGCTCCGCTAGGGTTCCGGCAGTTCCAGACGATCGATCTGTCGAAGTGGAAGGGACGCGGCAGCTCGCGCGAGCTGGAAGAATTGCTCAACGCTGTCGAGATGCGTGCGGCGACGCGAGCGCCCGTCGCGCCAATCGACAGAAGGAGAACAATCCCGAGGCTGAGCCGCCCAGTGCTGCTCAGCGCCGGAGCGGCTTTGGCGATCGCCACGGTCGGAGTGCTAGTGTGGCAGCTCTGGCCTGCCGGCGCGGGCGCGGCGCCGACATTTGCCATAATTGCCGCCGATTCCTCAGGCGCGTCGACGCAATTGGCGGCCGACATGGCGGCGCGAGTTGCGGGCCTCGAGGATCCGTCAGGCTCGGCGTTCCGCATCGTGGATGCAAATGCCCCGCGGCACGGGGAATATTCGCTCAAGGTCAGCGCGGGAAGCGCGGACGGAAGTCGATCGTCGTTGACGCTCGTGTCCGCACGGAATCCCGCCATTTTGTGGTCGAAGGTGATCGAGGCGAACGCAAATCACGACGATTTTGCGCAAGCCGCATCGGTGACAGCGCAGCTTGCGCTTTCCTGCGCGGCCGATGCCCTCTCTTACCGTCGAGAGAAGATCGACGAAGATACGCTCAGACTTTATCTGTCGGGGTGCACCCGATTCGACGATGCTTACGGGATAGGCGTCTCAGACCCCGCTCTTGCGAAGCTGTTCGAAAGCGTGCTCGCGAAGGCGCCGCATTTCCGCCCGGCATGGGCGAAGCTGTTCGCAGTTGAGATCGATGCCCTCTATTCCCCCGGTCGGGAGGCGGTGCTTCCGCAAATCCGGGCGCAAGTCGAACGAGCGCAGAAGCTCGGAGTCGATGTAGGGGAGCTGTACGCCGCGAAGGCCGGCCTGCTTTCGCCCGCTGATTTCGCCGGCATCTTGAGGACTTTGGAAGAGGGAATCAGGAAGTTTCCCGGCAATGCGTTCCTTTACCGGCTCCGCGGAGAGCGCCTTTCCGGAGTGGGACGAATGAACGACGCGGTCGGTGATACCGCCCGTGCGGTTCAGCTCGATCCGCTATCTCCGGCAAACCAGCAAACCTACGCGAGCGAGCTCGCTTATTCAGGTGACGCGGCCGCGGGCTATGAACAACTTCGCAGGGCCGAAAAATTGTGGCCAAACGCCCTTACCGTCGTGTTGGCCCGGTTTCGTATGGACTTGAGATTCGGCGATCCGAAGGAAGCTCAGGCACTGTATCGGACCCACGCCTCAGCGATGGGGAACCCCGCAATGGCTGCTTTCATCGAAGCACGAATGAACGCGACCCCCCAAAACATCCAGGCCGCGATCGACGCCGAGCGGAAGGTTAACCGCCAATTCCCTCCATTCATTGCGAGTCTCATCCAGACGCTCGCTTATTTCGGCCGCAAGGACGAGGCTATAGACCTGTTGATCAATTACCCAGGCGGAAGGTGGGCAGAGTTCATCGGCTTTAACGCGGAAGTTTTGTTCAGACCGATGATGCGCGATGTCTGGCGCGACCCGCGGTCGATGGCAGGTGCGGCACACGTTGGTCTGCTCCATTACTGGAAGGTGAGCGGGAATTGGCCCGATTTCTGCTTCGACCCGACGCTGCCCTACGACTGCAAGAAGGAAGCGGCGAAGTACAAGGTCTAGCGGGCGTCCTGCAGCGCTTCGCTGACGATGCGCTCGAGCTCATCGCCGGTCGGGAATCCCGCTTCGATCCACCGGTCCTCGATCTGGCGCAGCGTCTTCGCGACGATCGGGCCTTCGGGAAGGCCGCGGGCGATGAGCGCTCCGCCGCCGATCGGCAGCTTCGGCGCTTTCCAGGAGCAGATGAGCGCCGCTTCGGCGGACCTTCCACCAAGAAGCAGGCGATCGACGGCGCAGGCGGTGCCGACGCGGTAGGCGAGAGACTGGGGAGAGGAGAAGAGCTCCGTCCCGGCGGCGCAGATGGCGCGCTTTTTCGATCGGTTAGAAAGCTTAAGCCGAATGGACACATCCTCGGCAGTCGCGGAATCGCGTGGGAGCAGCGCGACCAGCCTGCGCAGCGCGTCGGGTTCGATGCCTGCCTCGTGCTCCGCGGCGATGAGCGCTTCGAGATCGGGCAACCGTTCGGAATCGATCTCCGGCAGGACCGGTCTCAGAATGTCGTGCCGGAGCATGATGCCGACGGTTGGAGACGGATCTCCGACGTCGAGCAGCTTCAGTAGCTCGTCGGCAATCCGCTCGCGCGAGAGCGCCATGAGGTCGTTCGCGCGCTTCGTGCAGGCGTCCAGGCCCGCCGCGTCGGGCTGGCCCGCGCCGAAGCGCGCGTGAAAGCGGAAGAAGCGGAGGATTCGCAGATGGTCCTCCGCGATCCGCTGCAGCGGCTCCCCGATAAAGCGGACATGGCGGCCCTGGAGGTCGTCCTTGCCGCCAAAATAATCGAAGATCTCGCCGCTGTTCGGATCGGCCGAAAGCGCATTGATGGTGAAGTCA
>CBHTSV010000281.1:0-3147 GCA_966095215.1 uncultured Sphingomonas sp.
ATCCTGCCGCCCCAGCCAGAGCCCTCGCAGACACATGTGATCGGCCCACTGCCAAAGGGGATGCAGGTTGACGAACCAAGCGCGAGGACATCTCGAACTCAGCCCGGATGAAATGCGCGTGCTGGGGAGATCTGTCGTCGACCTCCTCGTCGATCATTTCGCGGGGATCCATCAAGAGAGGGTAGGCCGCAAGGCGCCGCGCACGGAACTCGAACCGATGTTCGGAGGCACGTTGCCCGAAGATCCCGGCGACCCGGTCGATCTCCTGGGCAAGCTGAACGAACGGCTGTTCGCCAACAGCCTCCACATCGACCATCCCCGCTTCTTCGCTTTCGTACCCAGCCCGAACAATTTCGTCAGCGCCATGGCCGACGCGCTCGTCGCCGGATTCAATGTATTTGCCGGTACCTATTTCGCGGGCTCCGGCCCGGCGCAGGTGGAGCTGACGGTGATCGATTGGCTCCGTCAGCTTTGCGGCCTGCCGGACAGCGCAGGCGGCCTCCTGGTCAGCGGCGGCTCGATGGCGAACCTCACGGCACTGGCGGTGGCGCGCGACGCTCGGCTCGGAGGCAGCGCGGACGGCGGTGTCGCTTACATCAGCGAGCAGTGTCATTCGTCGGTTGCGCGGGCGCTTCGGGTGCTCGGCCTGCCTGCAGCGCAGATCCGCAGCATGCCGGTCGATGCCGCGTTCCGCTTGTCGATCGAGCCGTTGCAGGCGCGCGTTGCCGAGGACCGGGCGGCCGGCCTCCGCCCGTTCTGCGTCGTAGCGAACGCCGGCACCACAAACACCGGCGCCGTGGATCCGCTCACCGAGCTTGCAACTTTCTGCGGCGGCGAAGGCCTGTGGCTTCACGTCGACGGCGCCTATGGAGCGCCGGCGGCGCTGACCGAGTCCGGGCGGCGGATGCTCGCTGGAATGGAACTGGCCGACTCTCTTTCGCTCGATCCGCACAAATGGTTGTTCCAGTCGATCGAAGCGGGCTGCGTCCTCGTCCGCGACCGATCGCTGCTGCTGCGGACGTTTCAGGTGATGCCTGAATATCTGCGCGACACGCACCGTGGTTCCGACGAAGTGAATTTCGGCAATTACGGCATCCAGCTCACCCGTTCCTTCCGCGCGCTGAAGATCTGGCTGTCGTTCAAGACGTTCGGTGTTGCGGCATTTCGCGAAGCGATCGCGCGCGGGATGGAACTTGCCGAAATCGGCGAGCGCGAGCTGCGGAGCACCGGCAAGTGGGAGATCGTGACCCCGGCGAGCCTCGCCGTCGTGACGTTCCGCTATTTGTCGCCGCAGATAACGGCCGAGGGGATCGATTCCCTCCACGGCAAGCTCGTCGAAGCGATGCTCGATGATGGATACGCGCTTGCGACGTCGACCGTGCTCAACGGCCGGCCGGCACTACGTTTTTGTACCATCAACCCACGGACGACCGATGCTGAAATGGCCGAGACGGTCCGCCGAATGACCGAAATGGCGCGTGCGCTCGAAGGAGCTTAGGAGGCCATTGCCGTCAGCGCGGCCGCAGGTCGCGAACGCGGGCGGCCTTTCCGGTGGATCGTTCGATGCTCAGCGGCTCGCACAGCAGCACCGAAACGGAGACGCCGATCACGTTCTTTATGTGCCGGCGTAGCTCGGCTGCGGCCTCCTGCGCACTTTCGGCCGACAGCCCCGCCTTCGTTTCGACATGCACGCTGATTTCGTCGAGGCGGTGCGGGCGCGCGACCTCGATCCTGTAATGCGGCGCAAGCCCGGGGCAGCGCAGGATCAGCTCCTCGATCTGGCTCGGGAACATGTTCACGCCCCTCACGATAAGCATGTCGTCCGAGCGGCCCGTGATCTTGGCCATCCGCCGCATCGGGCCGTTCGTTCCGGGGAGCAGGCGCGTAAGGTCGCGCGTCCGATAGCGAACGACCGGCATCGCCTCCTTTGTGAGCGACGTGAAAACAAGCTCCCCTTCCTCGCCGTCGGGCAGGACTTCGCCGGTCTCCGGATTGATGACCTCGGGATAAAAATGATCTTCCCAGATCGTCGGGCCGTCCTTGGTCGCCGCATATTCCTGCGCGACGCCCGGACCCATCACCTCCGACAGGCCGTAGATGTCCACTGCATCGATCGCCAACTCGCCTTCGATCTCGCGGCGCATTGCTTCGGTCCACGGCTCGGCGCCGAAAATTCCGATGCTGAGGCTGGTCGAGCGCGGATCAACCCCGCGGCGGCGGAATTCGTCGAGGAGGCCGAGCATGTAGCTCGGCGTCACCATGATGATGTCGGGCTCGAAGTCGAGGATCAGCTCCGCCTGGCGTTCGGTTTGTCCGCCGGACATCGGGATGACCGTGCAGCCCAGCCTCTCGGCTCCATAGTGGGCGCCGAGGCCGCCGGTGAACAATCCGTAGCCGTAAGCGACGTGCACCTTCATTCCGGGCGCGCCGCCCGCCGCCCTGATCGAGCGCGCGACGAGGTCCGCCCAGGTGGCAATGTCCTGTTTCGTGTAGCCGACCACGGTCGGCTTGCCCGTCGTGCCGGACGACGCGTGGATGCGGACGACCTGTTCCATCGGAACGGCGAAAAATCCAAAAGGATAGGCGTCGCGAAGGTCCTGCTTCGTGGTGAAGGGAAACCTCGCGAGGTCTTCGAGCGAGCGCAGGTCGTCGGGACCGACGCCCGCTTCATCGAACTTGGCCCGGTAAGATCGATTGCCGGCGTAGGCGCGAGTCAGCGTTTCCCGGAGTCTCGAAAGTTGCAGGTCGCGAAGCTCTTGCGAGGAGAGGCGCTCGTTGGCGTCCAGGTCGAAGGCCGGTTGCCCGCTCATGGCATGTTGCTGATTGTCGTAATCGCGCCGGCAGAACAAGTGAACATGTTAAATAACCACTGGACTCGGCTCAGGCTTCGGTTCCAGAATGCCTTGATCTTGAGAGGGTTGTCGACATGCAGGACGTGATGGAACGCTACGGTCTGATCATCGGCGGCGAGAAGGTGCCGACATCGGAATATATGGAGATTCGCGATCCCGGGAACGGCGAGGTCGTCGGCGAGTGCCCGGTCGCGACGAAGGACGATCTCGACCGTGCCGTGAACGCCGCGCGCGAGGCCTACAAGAGCTGGAGCCAGTCGAGCGACGACGAGCGCAAGGCCGCGGTGAACCGCAT
>CBHTSV010000282.1:0-4146 GCA_966095215.1 uncultured Sphingomonas sp.
TGACGTTCGCGACCTGCTCGGGCCCGATCCGCGCGATCCGGATGACCCTCTGCTCGGGAACCATGTAGCGCTTGCCGCTCGCCGCCTAATAGCGCTGCAGGTCGGCATCGCTCGGATTGAGGCCGGCCTTGAATGCGTCGATGGGAACGGCCGCGACATCTCCCTGCCGGGCCTCGAGGAGCATGTCGGCGTAAGGCCGCGCAAGGCCCACCGGCACGCGCGGAATGGCCCGGACCGGAGTGAACATGAGGCGTTGGAGGAGGCTTCCGGAGATGATCTGCCGCACCTGCGCATCGGTCAGCCGCTGTTGCGCGAGAAATGCCAGATAAGCCTGCTCGCTGAATCTGCCGTTCAGGCCCTTCGCGGCTGGAATCTGCGCAATCTCCGCGTCGATCAGCCGCTTCGACAGGCCGAATCCGAACTTGTCGGCGAAGGCGATCAGCGATCGCTCGTCGATCAGCGAATCGAGGATCTGGTCGAAGTCGCCGATGATGGTCGCATAATCCGCGTCCGGATTCTGCTCGCGCACCTGCTGGAGGCGGCGCTGCATCGCGTCGCGCATTTCCCGGTCGCCGATCTGCTGGTCGCCCACCTCGGCGAGGGTCGAGCTCCCCATTCCGAAGCCGAGGTTGCCGGTGCCGAAGTTCGAGAGGTCGGCGAGGGCGAAGCCGCCCATGATGGCGATCACGACCAAAGCCATGACCCAGGTACCGATCTTCGATTTGGAAACGCGCCGAAAGAAGGAGAGCATGGGAATCCGGTTGAGAAATGAAGCGTGAGCCGCTTTAGGGGCGAGCCTTGAGTGCATCAAGGCGGGCGCGGACGGGGAGCGGAATGGCGTTGAGGAAGCTGGTTGCCGGCAATTGGAAGATGAACGGGCTGTCGTCCGATCTTGCCGAGATCAAGGCGATCGCCGACGAATCGAAGCAATACCGGCAAGTCGACGTCGCCCTGTGCGTTCCCGCCATCCTGATCGAGCGGGCATCGCGCGCGGTGCCCGGCTTCGCCATCGGCGGGAAGGACGTCCACTTCGCCGACAAGGGCGCGCACACCGGCTGCGTTTCCGCCCCGATGCTGCTCGATGCGGGAGCGACCCTCACCATCGTCGGCCATTCCGAGCGTCGCGAGGCGCAGCGCGAGAGCGATGACGAGGTGAAGGCCAAGGCGGAAAGCGCCCTGGTCGAGGGACTGAACGTCATCCTCTGCGTCGGCGAGAGCCTCGACGTGCGCGAGCGGGGCGGGGCGGTCGAAAGCGTGACGAGTCAGCTCCGAGCTTCGATTCCGTCACGGCTCACCGGCCGGGCCGAGCTCGCCATCGCCTACGAACCCATCTGGGCGATCGGCACCGGCAAGGTCCCGACGACGGCTGAGATCGCCGAGATGCACTCGGCGCTGCGTGAACGGCTCATCGCCGCCTATGGCGAGTTGGGCCCCGCTATCCGCATCCTCTACGGTGGCTCGGTCAAAGCATCGAATGCCGCCGAGATCTTCAGTGTCGCCGACGTCGACGGAGCGCTGGTGGGCGGAGCGAGCCTGAAGGCGTCCGACTTCATGCCGATCGTCGCCGCCGCCGCTCAGACTTGAACGGCCATTCAGGTCGGACTCAGCCTTGGCTCTTACGATTCAACCCCAGAAAGGAAGAATGTCAGATGCGTTTGATTCTTGGTTCATTTGTTGCCGCTGCTATTGCCATCGCTCCGCTCGCGCCCGCAGTGGCGCAGGCCCAGGCCAGCATCACCGTCGGAATGCAGGTGGTCGACGCCGCCGGCGGCACCGTCGGCACGGTTAGTGCTCTCAGCGGCGACAACCTCGTCCTGAAGACCGACAAGCACGAGGTGCAGCTGCCGAAGACGAGCTTCACGGTCAATCAAGGGAAGCTCCTGTTCGGCATGACCCAGGCGCAGCTGAACGCCGAGGCGGAGAAGAGCCTCTCGGCCGCCAGCGCAGCCATCGTCGCCGGGGCAACGGTCAAGGGCGTCGGCGGAACCGAGGTTGGAAAGATCGACGCGGTGGCCGACGGCAAGGTCACGATCGCCCTGGCGTCGGGCCAGAAGGTCGAGCTCTCGCAGGATGGGCTTCGCGGCAATGCCGACGGTACCGTGACCATCGGCTACACCTCGGAGCAGCTGCAGGACCTCGTTGCGAAGGCCGGTGGTGCCGCCTCCGGCGCGGCCGAGACCAGCGGCCAGTGAGTTGAAAGCGCGCGCGGCGCCGCCTAAGTGCGCCGCGCGCTATCCTTAAGAAAGTCCGCCATGTTCGCCTTCCTGCTGATCGTTCAAACGCTTGTCGCCGTCTCGCTGATCGGAGTGATCCTGATGCAGCGCTCCGAAGGCGGCGGCCTGGGCGTGGGCGGAAGCTCGTCCGGCTTCATGACCGCGCGCGGCGCGGCCGACTTCCTGACGCGCTCGACGGCGATCCTTGGCGGAACCTTCATCGTCCTCTCGATCGTCATGGCGGCGATTGCCGGGGCGACGCGGCAGCCGGTGAAGATCGACACTTCGCTTGCCGGCAAGACACCCACGACACAGCAGCAGACGCAGCCCGCTCCGGTTCCGGTCCAGCCTCGGCAAAACCCGCAGCAGAATCAGCAACAGCCGGCCGTTCCGTTGGCCCAATAACCACAAAGGCCGAATATTTTTTCGGCTCCGACTTGCGGAAGTCGGCTGAACCGACTTAAGCCTCAACTCCCATGGCGCGGTTCATATTTGTCACCGGCGGCGTGGTTTCATCGCTTGGAAAAGGTCTTCTCTCCGCCTCTCTCGGGGCGCTTCTCCAGGCGCGCGGCTACAAGGTCCGGATCAGGAAGTTCGATCCTTATCTCAACGTCGACCCGGGGACGATGTCGCCCTATCAGCACGGCGAAGTCTATGTAACGGACGACGGGGCGGAGACCGACCTCGACCTCGGTCATTACGAACGCTTCACCGGCGTTTCCTCGCGCCAGTCCGACAACATCACCACCGGCCGCATCTACCGCGACATCATCGCGAAGGAGCGGCGCGGTGACTATCTCGGAGCGACGGTCCAGGTCGTCCCGCACGTCACCAACGCGATCAAGGAATTCGCGCTCGCCGAGACGGACGGACTCGATTTCGTCATTTGCGAGATCGGCGGCACCGTCGGCGACATCGAGAGCCTGCCTTTCATCGAGGCCATCCGTCAATTGAGGAACGACGTCGGCCGGACCAACACGGTCAGCGTCCACACGACACTCGTGCCGTGGATCAAGGCTGCGGGCGAGCTCAAGACCAAGCCGACCCAACATTCGGTTCGGGAGCTTTCCAGCCTGGGCGTCCAGCCGGACGTCCTGCTGTGCCGGACCGAAAAGGAAATCCCCGACGCCGAGCGCGAGAAGATCGCCCTCTTCTGCAACGTGCCCAAATCGGCAGTGATCCAGGCGCTGGACGCGCGCAACATCTACGACGTGCCGCTGTCATATCATGCGGGCGGGCTCGACGATGAGGTGCTGCGCGCTTTCGGCATCACCGACGCACCGGATCCGGACCTCGCGGTCTGGCGTGACATCATGGACCGGATCGACCATTTCGAAAGCGAGGTCACGATCGGCGTCGTCGGCAAATATGTTGGCCTTCCCGACGCCTACAAGAGCCTCCGCGAAGCGCTGGTCCACGGGGGGATCGCCCATCGCGCCAAGGTGAACATCCAGTGGATCGATGCCGAGCTGTTCGAGCACCCCGATTCCGACGTGGTCGCCGAGCTCGAGCCGCTCCACGGAATCCTCGTCCCCGGCGGCTTCGGCGAGCGCGGACGCGAGGGGAAGATCGCCAGCGTCAAATTTGCCCGAGAGAAGGAAATTCCATTCTTCGGAATCTGCCTCGGCATGCAGATGGCCTGCATCGAGGCCGCCCGTAACCTCGGCGGCATTTCCGAAGCGTCGACGACGGAGTTCGGCGAAACAGCCGAGCCGGTGGTCGGAATGATCACCGAGTGGATGAGCGAGGAAGGGCTGCAGAAGCGCGCTGCGGGGGGCGACCTGGGCGGCACAATGCGCCTGGGCGCCTATCCGGCGAAGCTCGACGGCAACAGCGTCGTCCATTCGATCTACGGCAAGGAGCAGATCAGCGAGCGCCATCGCCACCGCTACGAGGTGAACATCCACTACAAGGACAAGCTCGAGAGCACGGG
>CBHTSV010000283.1:0-10362 GCA_966095215.1 uncultured Sphingomonas sp.
ACTTGGCGTGATCGACGGGCTGAGGCTCGCAGGGCCGGGTGAATTCACGCGTCGCCCATTCGAAAACGGCCGGATCGATCTGACGGAGGTGGAGGGTTTGGCCGATTTGATCGAGGCCGAGACCGAAACTCAGCGCAAAGCCGCGATTACGCTCGCTGAAGGCGCCCTCAGGAAGCAGATCGAGCAGTGGCAGGAGTGTGTCCTGGAATTCTCGGCCCGTGCGGAGCGGGCGATCGACTATGCCGACGAGGGGGGTCCGGAGAGCGATCCGAAACTCTCGAGCGACTGCGCCGCATTAGCGTTCGAACTCGGGGAATGGCTCGACCGGCCAAGGATCGAGCCGCTGAAGGATGGCGTCCGAGTAGTCGTTGCCGGCCCGCCGAACGCCGGGAAATCTAGCCTTCTCAATACGATAGCGGGACAGGAGCGAGCAATCGTAACCGATATTCCCGGCACCACCCGCGACCATATCGAAGTGCCGCTATCGCTCGCAGGAATCCCGGTGCTGCTGACGGATACGGCGGGCTTGCGCGACACCGAGGATCAGGTGGAGGCGATCGGCGTCTCGCGGGCGGAAGCATTGGTGAGGGGTTCGGATGTCCTCCTCTGGCTAGGCGATCCGGCGGATGCGCCAGAACATCCGCGGCTTATGAAGGTGCACGCGAAGGCGGATATCTGCGGTCCCGCGCCGGAAGGATCGCTCGCCGTCTCATCGGTCACGGCCGAGGGGTTGAAGCCTTTGCTCGAACAAATCGGAACGCACGCCAGGTCGCTGCTTCCGGCCGAGGATGCGGTCGCACTGAACCGGCGCCAGGCTCGCCACATCGACGAAGCGGCTCGGGCACTCGCCTCGGGAGCGGCGGCAACGGACCTGGTGCTTGTTGCGGAGGAGTTGCGCCACGCGCGGTCCGCCTTCGATCGCCTGACGGGGCGCGCAGGCGTTGAGGACGTGCTGGACGCGCTTTTCGGCCGCTTCTGCCTCGGCAAATAACGGCGTGTTTCACGTGAAACACTCTTCGTCATTCCCGAGAAAGCTGGAATCAAGTAGAGCTCGGCAATGTTTGATGTTCTGGTAATCGGCGCTGGCCATGCCGGGTGTGAAGCTGCGGCTGCCGCGGCCCGGCGCGGCGCGCGCGTTGGCCTGCTCACCTTCCGCGCGGAGGATGCAGGGCAAATGTCGTGCAACCCGTCGATCGGCGGAGTCGGCAAGGGCCATCTGGTTCGCGAGCTCGATATATTCGATGGGCTGATGGCGCGAGCCGCCGATCGGGCCGCAATCCACCGCCGCATGCTCAATCGCAGCAAGGGACCCGCCGTTTGGGGTCCGCGCGTCCAGGCGGATCGGAAGCTCTACCGTGCCGCGATCGGCGAGCTGCTCGCCGAGAATAAGGTTGAGATCATCGTGGCTGAGGCATTGCGCCTCATCATCCGCGGCGGCCGCATCGCCGGCGTCGAGACTAGCGTGGGGACGCTCACGTGCCGCGCGCTGGTCATCGCTACGGGTACTTTCCTCGACGCGCGCATGTTCGTCGGCGAGCAGGTGATCGCGGGAGGCCGTCGCGACGAGCGGGCGTCGATAGCCCTCGCCGGTCAGGTCAGGGACATTGGCCTCGGGCAGGGGCGTCTCAAGACCGGGACCCCGCCGCGTCTCGACGGGCGCACCATCGACTGGGCGCGCCTCGACGAGCAGCCGAGCGATGCTGAGCAGTGGACGATGTCCGCGTTGGACGACGGTGTCCGTCAGCCGCAGTTGCGTTGCGCGATCGCCCGCACGAACGCTCGGACGCACGAGATCATCCGCGCGAACTTCGACCGGTCACCGCTCTTCGCCGGGATGATCGAGGGCAGGGGACCGCGCTATTGCCCATCAATCGAGGATAAGGTGAAGCGCTTCGCCGAGCGCGACGGGCACCAGATTTTCCTCGAGCCCGAGGGTCTCGGCGACCGTCTCGTCTATCCGAACGGCATCTCGACCTCGCTACCGGCGGACGTTCAGCTCGACTTCGTTCGCAGCATCGAGGGATTGGAGCGAGTGGAGATCGCTCGTCCTGGCTACGCGGTAGAATATGAGTTCGTCGACCCGAGACGCCTCGGAGGCACCCTAGAGGTACGAGAGGTGCCGGCTCTCTTCCTTGCTGGCCAGATCAACGGCACGACGGGCTATGAGGAGGCCGCGGCCCAGGGCTTGGCGGCCGGATTGAACGCCGCTTCTCGCGCGCTTGATCTTCCGCAGGTCCGCTTCGACCGTCGCACGAGCTATATCGGCGTGATGATCGACGACTTGACCCTGCAGGGTGTCAGCGAACCTTACCGGATGATGACCGCTCGTGCGGAGTATCGGCTCTCCCTCCGGGCGGATAATGCGACGACGAGGCTGGGCGAAGCGGCCCTCGCGGCCGAATGTGTTCCGGATCGGCGCCGGCGGCAGATCGGCAGCCACTTCGAGTCCCGTGGCAACCCCGGCTGGTCCGAGACAGAGGAGGGCCGGGCAGATGCGCTCTACGAGCCTTATGTTCAGCGGCAGCAGCGTGAGTGGGAAGCGGTGCAGCGCGATGCGCGAGTGTGGATCCCGACGGACTTCGATTATGCCGCCGTGCCGGGCCTCTCGAACGAGATGGTCGAGCGCCTGAATGCCGCTCGGCCCGAGACGCTCGACCAGGCGTCGCGGGTGCATGGCGTCACACCGGCGGCTTTGTCGGCGCTCTATGTCGCGGCGAGCCGCCGCGCGGCTGCATGATCGAGCGGTTGGAGCAGGTCGCGCAACGGCCTGTTTCACGTGGAACGTTCGAGAAGCTGCAGGCCTACGTGGCCCTGCTTAGGGAAGAGAGCTCGCGGCAAAATCTCGTTTCCGCGTCGACGCTCGATCACATCTGGGACCGTCACATCCTCGATTCCGCGCAGCTGCTTCGCTTCGAGCCGCGCCCCGGCGCGTCTTGGCTCGACATCGGATCGGGCGCGGGATTGCCCGGAATCGTGATTGCCTGCCTGGCGCAAGGGCCCGTAGCTCTGGCCGAGCCGCGTCGTCTCCGAGCGGAATTTCTCCACAAGGCTGTAGAATCGCTCAATCTGAACGCGTCGGTGGCCTGCTCCAAGGCCGAGCGCCTAGAGGGTCAGTATGAAGTCATCACGGGACGCGCCGTGACGTCGCTCGCGCGATTCCTCGAAATATCCGCACATCTGTCCACAAGAAACACCGTCTGGGCGCTTCCCAAGGGGCGAAATGCGCAAGGGGAACTGGCCGAAGCGCGTCGTGCATGGCAAGGTAGCTTTCAACTGGAACGGAGTGTCACCGGCGAGGATAGTTGGATTGTCGTCGGGACAGGGGTGAGGGCGAAGTGACGATGATCCGGATCGCGGTCGCGAACCAGAAGGGCGGGGTGGGGAAGACGACCACCGCGATCAATCTTGCCACGGCGCTGGCGGCGATTGGCTGGCGGGTGCTGCTGATCGATCTCGACCCGCAGGGTAATGCTTCGACAGGGCTCGGCGTGGGCGCATCGCATCGCGAGCGTTCAAGCTACGACGTCCTGATTGGTTGTGCGTCGCTGACGGAAGCGGCGGTGAACACTCGTGTCCCGCGGCTCGACCTGCTGCCGGCCACAGTCGACCTGTCCGGTGCGGAAGTCGAAATGGTTGGGCTCGAAGATCGTGCGCATAGGCTCGACAAGGCGCTTACGGCCGTGCCGCCTGGGCGCTGGGATATCTGCCTAATCGACTGCCCTCCGTCCCTTGGATTGCTGACGGTCAACGCCCTTGTGGCCGCTCGGCACCTTCTTGTGCCTTTGCAGTGCGAATTCTTCGCGCTCGAGGGGCTCAGTCAGCTGCTGCAGACAGTCGAACGCATCCGCACCGCCTTCAATCCCGAGCTTTCGATCCTCGGCGTTGCGCTGACCATGTTCGATCGGCGCAATAATTTGTCACAGGCGGTCTCCGACGACGTCCGCGCCTGCCTCGGTGCTGCGGTCTTCGAGACGATTGTCCCGCGTAACGTTCGCCTGTCGGAGGCGCCGAGCCATGGATTGCCCGCCCTGATCTACGACCTGCGCTGTCCCGGCTCGGCGGCCTACATCAAACTGGCGCGCGAGCTGATCGATCGCCTGCCCCAGCTGGCGGTCGCGGCATGAGCGCCGATCGTCCAGCCAAGGGGCTCGGCATGGGCCTGCAGGCGCTGCTCGGCGAAGCGGCGCGTCCCGCCGGCGAAGCGCAATCACGCGGCGGAGTACGTGAGGTCGAGATAGCGCGGATCCGGCCCAACCCCAGTCAGCCGCGTCAGCAATTCAGCGAGGAATCCCTTGCCGAGCTGGCGGACTCCATCGCCCAGCGCGGAGTGCTCCAGCCGATCCTCCTGCGGCCTGATGGCGAGGATTATCAGATCATCGCCGGCGAGCGGCGCTGGCGGGCAGCCCAGCGCGCGCAGCTGCACACGATTCCAGCCATCGTTCGCGAGATCGACGAATCGACCACGGCCGAGCTGGCGTTGATCGAGAATGTCCAGCGCGAAGACCTCAATGCGATCGAGGAGGCGGAAGGCTATCGCCAGCTGATCCATCGCCACGGCCACACTCAGGAAGACGTGGGACGGATCGTCCATAAGTCGCGGAGCCATGTCGCCAACCTCTTGAGATTGCTCGATCTTCCCGAATCCGTGAAGCTATCGCTATTGCAAGGCGATATCAGTATGGGACACGCGCGGGCCGTTGCGACGGCTCCCGACCCGGAGGAACTGACCCGGGAAATCGTCGCCAAAGGTCTCTCCGTCCGTCAGGCGGAGGCCCGGGCGAAGCGGGCGAAGGCGCCATCTGAGCTGGTTCTAAAGGAACGTCCCGTCGATCCGGATCTCGCGGCGCTCGAGCGGCAACTCGGCGACATGCTTGGGCTCAAGGTCCAGGTTGCGCACAAGGGGCAGGGCGGCACGGTGACCCTGCATTATTCGAATCTCGACCAGCTCGACATGGTCTGTCAGCGGCTCACCGGAGAGCCGATTTAAACCTCAGCGGCGGCCGCGCGCGGCGCGGGCGATCGACAGAAGCTCCTCTCCGAGCGCTTCCTGGTCCGGAGCGGGGCTGAAGATCAGATCCCGTTCAAGCCGCCCAGCGCGTTCGGCGACCGTGGCGAGTCCCTTCGCGTCCCACAACTGAAGCAGCCGCTCGACGAGGGCTTTATCCTTCCAGAACAAGGCTCTGCCGAGTGCCGCCATGACGGCATCGGGCGAATCGCCGCGCTCGACGCGGGCCCTCGCTGGCGCGAGCATCAGCAGCCGCCTCTGGAGCGCGCGAACGATGGGGATCGCCTCGAACGAATGTGGAAGTCGCGCCAGCTCATCGGCCAGCTGCTGCAGCTCGCCGCTTAGCGCCAGGTCGGCCAAGCCGGCGGTGCTGCCTTCGCTGAGCTCGGCACCGACTGCCTCAATCGCCTCAGGTGAAAGCTCTTTCGGGCTTTGCGGCGTGGCGTCGGAATATAATGCAAGCTTCTGGACCTCCTGGCCGACGATCGCCTGGTCGTTTCCGCAACTGTCGCCGATCATTGCCGCGAGCGGCGGGGCGATCTTGAGCCCGAATCGACGGCCAACATCGATGACCATGCGCTCGGCATCGGCACCCTCGGGGGTATAAGAGGCAAAAGCAACTGCCTGATCCGATCCTTCCGCCAACTTCTGGAGGCTCGAGGTCTTCCGGAGCGCCCCGGCGATTGCAACGACCGGGCTTTCCGCCGCGGCCGCCTCAAGCAACGCCCCGACTCCTGCGGCAATTTCGTCGCCGGCGGGCTCGATCCAGATCAGCCGCTTGCCGCCGAACAGGCTCATTGCGCCCGCTTCGTCTGCAAGCGCGGCGGGATCGGATTTTATCGCGCTGGCGTTCACGATGAAGCGCGTCGCGTCCAGCCCCTGCAGCAGCCGCTCGCCAAGGCCGCGCGACTGCGCGTCGTCGGGCCCGTGAAACAGATAGAAGCGAACCTGCGCGCCTGGCTGATCGACCGCGCGGCCGATGCTGCCTTTGCTCGCCTTCATTTCGTCGGCCGTGTGCGCGCCGCGTAGAGGCCGACGCGGCCGACGATCTGATCGGCGACGATTTCGGCGAGATTCTCCAGCGCCGTCTGCTCCGCCGCGACGGTCGCGTAATCCGAGCTGACGATGTCGATTCCGGCGTCCGAGCCGGCCGTCGCATCGAGAACGACCTCGCCGGTCGCGAGGCTGACCAGCTGGTACCGGGCTCGAAGAGTTCGGCGTTCGCGGGTAGCGGCTCGGTCGGAACGGATACCGAAAGCGGTGATATCGTCGTCGAGCGTGACGTCGAGCCGATACGCCGGCGTGCCCCGGCCGGACTCGCCCAGCCGATCGATGAGTTTGTTGCGCACCAGCCACCCGGACTGTCCGGCAATCGGCCCAACTTCAACCGATTGCAGCGTTGCGGCGACCGGACTGGCGGCACCGCCTCCATATAGCGGATGCAAACCGCACGCCGGCAGCAGAAGCAAGGCGGCGATCAGGGCAGCAGGGAGTTTGCCTCTGGGCATCAGGCAACGATATTCACCAGGCGGTCGGGAACGACAATGACTTTGCGCGGCGCGGCGCCGGCGAGCTGGCGCTGAACCTTGTCGGATGCAAGCGCGAGCTCCTCAGCCGCAGCGCGGTCGAGACCGCGCGGCGCGGTCAGCGTGTCGCGCAGCTTGCCGTTGACCTGCACGGCCAGCGTTACCTGGTCGTCGACCAGCAGCGCAGGATCGAAAGCGGGCCAAGCCGCGTCCGCGATCATCCCCGGTTGGCCAAGCAGCGCCCAGCTCTCCTCGGCGAGATGCGGCGCCATCGGCGCGATGAGCTTGATTAGTGTCTGGATGCCAGCGGTGCGCGTCGCCGATGCCGAGGCCTTCTCGATCGCACTGACCAGCTCGTACAGCAGCGCGACGGCCTTGTTGAACTGGAGGCTCTCGATAGCCTCGCCGACGCCGGCGATCGTCTTGTGCAGCTTGCGCGCCAGCGCCTCGTCCTCGCCAGTGCCCTCGCTCGTTCCGCTGGCGAGGCGCCAGACCCGCTGGACGAACCGCGAGGCGCCCTCGATTCCTGCCTCGGACCATTCGAGATCGCGCTCGGGCGGACTGTCGGACAGCATGAACCAGCGCACCGCATCCGCCCCATATTTGTCGAGTATCGGCTCGGGCTCGACCGTGTTACGCTTCGACTTGGACATCTTCTCGACCCGACCTGGCATCACCGGATGGCCGCTCTCGATGTGAATCCAGTCGTCGCCCTCTCGCGTGACCTCGTCGGGACTGAGCCAGCTGCCGTCGCCAGCGCGATAGGTCTCGTGGGTGACCATTCCCTGCGTGAAGAGGCCTTTGAATGGCTCGTCGATGCCGATCTTGCCCATCCGCTTCAGCGCGCGCGTCCAGAAGCGCGAGTAGAGCAGGTGCAGGATCGCATGCTCGACGCCGCCGATATATTGCGCAACCGGCAGCCAGTTCTCCGCCTCGGCCCGATCGAAGGGCCGGTCCGCCGGCTGGCTCGCGAAGCGGATGAAATACCAGCTCGAATCGACGAAAGTGTCGAGAGTGTCCGTCTCCCGCTTTGCCTGTCCGCCGCAGCTCGGGCAATCAACATGCTTCCAGGTCGGATGCCGGTCGAGCGGGTTGCCCGGCTTGTCGAAGTCGATGTCTTCGGGGAGGACGACCGGCAACTCGTCTCGCGAAACGGGAATGGCGCCGCATTTTGCGCAATGGATGATCGGGATCGGCGTCCCCCAATAGCGCTGCCGGGACACGCCCCAGTCGCGCAGGCGCCACGCGGTCGTGCCTTTGCCCCAGCCGGCCTTCTCGGCCCGGCGAATCACATCGGCAATCGCCTGCTCGGTGGTGAGCCCGACGAGGAAGCGCGAGTTGACGGACACTCCAGTGATGACATCAGCCTCGCCGACCACGGGCAGTCCCGCGTCACCCGCTGAGGCGGCGACGACGCGGCGAATCGGGAGCCCGTATTTCGTCGCAAATTCGAAGTCGCGCTGGTCGTGTCCGGGAGATCCGAAGATCGCTCCGGTGCCATAGTCCATGAGTACGAAATTCGCGATGTAGACCGGCACCCGCAATTCCGGATCGAGCGGATGAATCGCCTCGACACCGGTGCGGTAGCCCTTCTTTTCCGCCGCCTCGATCTCGGCCAGGCTCGTGCCGCCGCGCTGGCATTCGGCAATGAATTCCGCTGCTTCCGGATCATTACCCGCAACCGCCTGAGCGATGGGGTGGCCGGCCGCGATCGCAACGAAGCTCGCGCCGAAGATCGTGTCCGGCCTCGTGGTGAAGACTTCGACCTCATCTATAGAATCAACTGGTTCGGCGAGTCGGAAGCGGAACTGGAGACCGCGGCTCTTGCCGATCCAGTTCTCCTGCATCAGCCGCACCTTGTCGGGCCACTGATCGAGCGTTTTCAGGCCGTCGAGAAGATCCTCGGCGAAGTCGGTGATCTTCAGGAACCATTGGGCGAGCTTGCGGCGTTCGATCGGCGCTCCGGAGCGCCATCCGCGGCCGTCGATCACCTGCTCGTTGGCGAGCACGGTCATGTCGACCGGGTCCCAATTGACCTCGCTCTCCTTGCGGTAGACGAGGCCGGCGTCGAACAGGTCGAGGAACAGCGCCTGCTCCTGCCCGTAATAGGCCGGATCGCAGGTCGCGAACTCGCGGTCCCAGTCCAACGCGAAACCTATCCGCTTCAGCTGCTCGCGCATCGCATTGATATTGGCCCAGGTCCACTCGCCGGGATGGACCTTGCGCTCGATCGCCGCATTCTCGGCCGGCATTCCGAATGCATCCCAGCCCATCGGGTGCAGCACTTCGTGACCCTGCATCCTCCGGTATCGGGCGATCACATCGCCCATCGTGTAGTTGCGCACATGGCCCATGTGGATGCGCCCGGATGGATAGGGGAACATCTCGAGCACATAGGTCTTCGGCTTGAGCGAAGCGCTGTCGGCGGAAAAGCACTTCGCTTCCGCCCATCGCTGTTGCCAGCGGCGGTCGGCCTGATTCGGGTCGAAACGCCCGGTCATGTGGGCAGAACCTTTATCCCGTGACGGCGGCGCGGCGCAGGTCGCGAGCCCTGGTCAGGATGATGTCCTCGAGCTTCTGGACGGTCGCCGCGGTAACGGGCGCATCGACCCAGGCGCCGTTCTGGTTGACCTGGCGCGAGGCCGATACGCGCAGCGCGTCGGCGCGCAGGTCCTGGTCGAGGATGGCGACGGTCAGCTTCACCCGCTCCCCCGGCACCTTCGGATTCGCATACCAGTCAGTGATGATCACGCCCGAGTTGGGGTTGGCCTGGAGCAAAGGAGCGAAGGAAACCGTGTCGATCGCCGCCCGCCACAGATAGCTGTTCACCCCGATCGTCGTCACTCGCGAAGGCGCAAGCTGCGTCGGAAGATTCCGGTTCCTCGAGCAACCCGGGGTCGCGAGGCCGGCGATCATCAGTGCGGCGGCAGTCATTTGGAGGCGGTTCATCGACGGTCCTTGATGAAGAAAACAGGTTCGGCGGCGTTATAGATGGTCAAGCCTTGCCCGCAAGCATGTCCCTCTTCGGGGCGAAGTTGTTGTGACTCGGCAACAGACTCGGATTGAATCGAGTCGGGTCATGGAACCTTCAGGCAGCGGCGACTATATGGAGTCGTAAACAGGGAGATAACGGGCTTTGCTCAGGATCGCTCATCGGATGGAAGCCAAGCTGCTTGCGGTGCTCGCCGCGGGCGGTCTCGTGCTGACTCCGGCAGCGTTCGCGGCAAGCACCACGAAGAAGCGCCCGGCTCCTGTCGCGGTGAGCTTCGACCCGATCTCCTCCTTCACTCCGGCGAATGCGGATCCCAAGCTCGCGGCGTCGCTGGCGGGCCGCGGCCTCTCGCTGACCGATTTCAAGTTCACTCCTGCTGCCGCCAAGGGCCGACCCTCACAGGTGCGAGTCGCGATTCGCGCCAGAGTGCCGGGCGCGACTCCGAATCAGCTTGGCAGCGCTGCCGCCATCCCGGCGACGATGAATCCGCTCACTCCGACCAGCTATAATCTCGGCGTAGCCGTGGGCTGGAGGCAGTTCGCCGTCTCGGGCGATGTCGCCAAGGTGCAGGACGCCAATAGCGCGATCGGCGGACGCGAGAGCGCGGTTGTCGGGGTCAGCTACTCGCTGAAGCGATTTACCGGCCGGGTAGCCGTCGGAGCCGACCGCCCCGAGGGCCACCCGCTTGCCGCCCTTCGCCGCGGCAACAATTATTCGCTCGACGTCGGCGGCTCCTATTCACTCTCGAAGAGCATCGCCCTCACCGGCGGCGTTCGGTACAATATCGAGCGCGACCGCCTGTCGGCGCTCCAGGACGACCGCCGCGACAGCCAGGCGGT
>CBHTSV010000284.1:0-4728 GCA_966095215.1 uncultured Sphingomonas sp.
CGCGGCGGCGGCTTGGATTGCGCGAGAGCCTGACGCCGCATGCGCTGCGCCACAGCTTCGCGACGCATTTGCTGGCGCGCGGCGCCGACCTGCGCGCTTTGCAGGAATTGCTAGGCCACGCGAGCCTGTCATCGACGCAAATTTATACGGCGGTCGATGCGGCGCGGCTGCTCGACGTATACCGGCACGCGCACCCGCGCGCCTAAGGCCTAGCGTTCGGCGAGCTTCCGCTCGACCGCTTCCCAGAACAGCCCCGGCGTATCCGTCCCGTTGAACTCGTCGATGGCGACGATGCCGGTGGGCGAGGTGACGTTGATTTCGGTCAGCCACTGGCCGCCGATCACGTCGATTCCGACGAGCAGCAGTCCGCGCTTCCTGAGCTCGGGACCGAGAGCGACGCAGATTTCCTCTTCTCGTCCGGTGAGCTCAGTCTTCGCGGCCTTTCCTCCAACGGCCAGATTGGAGCGGATTTCGCCTTCGCCGGGAACGCGGTTGATCGCCCCGGCGACCTCGCCATCGACGAGCACGATCCTTTTGTCGCCTTCCGTGATTTCCGGAAGGAATTTCTGGATGACGTGCGGCTCGCGATAGGTGCGGTTGAACAGCTCCATCAGGGAAGCGAGATTTCGGCCGTCGGGCCCAATGCGGAAGACCGACCCGCCGGCAAAGCCGTGAAGCGGCTTGATGACGATCTCCCCATGCTCGGCGAGGAACTTGCGTGCCAGTCCCTTCGAGCGAGTGATCGCCGTCGGCGGCATGAACAGCATGAAGTCGAGCACCCACAGCTTCTCCGGCGCGTTGCGGACGCTCGCCGGGTCGTTCACGACCAACGTCTCGCCGCGGATGCGCTCAAGCAGGTGGGTGGCGGTGATGTACCCCAGATCGAACGGCGGATCCTGGCGCATCAGCACCACATCTATGTCGCGGCCAAGGTCCAGGATGCGCGGCTCGCCGAAATTGTAATGGTCTCCCGCGACGCGCTGAACGGTAACAGGATATCCCATCGTCCACAGCCGCCCCTCGGCAAAGCTGAGGTCCTCCGGAGCGTAATGGTAAAGCTGATGGCCGAGCGCCTGGGCCTTCAGCATGAGCGCGAACGTGGAATCGCCCGCGATATTGATCCGTTCGAGCGGGTCCATTTGCACGGCGACGCGAAGCGGCATGGCTGAAGCGCCTAGGGTCTCACCGCTGTTTTGTCACCCTTGCCAGACGTTGGGCAGGTGCTTCGGCCAGCGGCGAGGGACGATGAACATCGCATCGATGCGGACGTCGTCGCCGTCACGCATGTAGCGCGGCGCGAGGCGCTCGGCGGCGACCACGACCCGGCGAAGACGCCAGGCATCGAGAGCAAATCCCGCAGCGTCGTGGTTGGCGCGGGCCTTGACCTCGACGAAGGCGAGCGTGCGGCCGCGCCGGGCGACGATGTCCACCTCTCCGCCCGGCACTCGCGCCCGGCGAGCGAGAATGCGCCACCCCTGCAGGCGCAAATACCAGCAGGCGAGCGTCTCCGCGCCGCGGCCCCGCCGCTCGGCAGCTTCGCGGTTCACTTGCGGGAGAGCTCCAGGGCGCGGGCGTAAGCGCGTTTCCGCGGAATGCCGAGCTGCTCGGCGACCTCCGCCGCGGCGCGCGACGGCGATCGGTCCGCCATCGCAGCCTCGAGCAACGAATCAAGGACGAAATCGCTCACAGCTTCAGCCTCACGCGCAGGTCCTACGACAATCACGATCTCTCCCTTGGGAATCGCGTCGGCGTACCGCGCAGCAAGGTCCGGCAGAGTGCCGGTCACGCACTCCTCGTGGAGCTTGGTCAGCTCGCGAGCGATCGCTGCATCCCGGGACCCGAGTTGCGACGCGAGCGCCAGCAACGTGTCTCCAAGGCGCGGCCCGCCCTCATAGATGACGAGTGTGGCTCGCACATCGGCGATTTCCGATATTGCGTCGGCGCGAGCCTTCGCTTTCGCAGGTAGGAAGCCGAGGAAGAGAAACCGGTCCGTTGGCACGCCCGAAACGGTGAGCGCCGCAATCGCGGCGCAGGGGCCGGGGACGGTCGTGATCTTGTGACCTGCTTCCCGCGCCGCACGCACGAGCTTGAAGCCAGGATCAGAAATCAACGGCGTTCCTGCATCGCTGACCAAGGCAATCGCTTCATTGGCGAGGCGCGCGATAATTGCATCGCGATCACTGTCGCTCGAATGATCGTCGTAGCGGGACATCGGCGTCTTTGCGCCGATGTGCGCGAGCAATTTACCTGTAACTCGAGTGTCTTCGGCGAGGATGCGGTCGGCGCCGCGAAGCGTTTCCGCGGCACGCGCGCTGAGGTCGCCGAGATTCCCGATCGGCGTTGCGACCAGATAAAGTCCTGCTGTTAACCGTTCGCTCACTGCTGAATCGCCAATAAACTCTTCCAAACACGGCGAAAAAGAGTCATCGTGCCGCCATCAAATCGTTGTGCCCGGGAGAGGTGCGGTGATTGCATTGGTAATGGCCTCCGCGATGTTTCTGACGGGGCTTCAGGCGACGATCAATGCGCCGACGACAGCTTTTCGCGGCTGCCTCAAGCAGGCCGGTGAAAAGGCGAAGAACGAGAAGGTCGCCGGCGGCGCGATCGAGGCATACATCCGAAATGCTTGTACGGCTCAAGGCGATGCGCTGAAAACGGCGGTCATCGCCTTCCGCATGAAGAATGGAATGGCGAAGAAGGCGGCCGCTGACGACGCAAACATGACGATCGACGATTATGTCGGGACGATCGTCGACAACTACCAATTCATGGCCGACTATAACAAGCCGAAGCCGGCACCAGCGGCTGCGCCGGCTGCACCGGCGACTCCGGCATCACAGCCGGTGCCGCCGAAGCCCTAGGCTTCGGCAGCGCAATCTCGGCCAGGACCGCGTCCAGGAGCAGCCGTCCGCGCGCGGTCGCTGCAATCCTCTTCCCGTTTCGCGTCAGGTGACCCGATCCGACAAGACGCTCGACCTTCGTCCAGTCGACGATCGAGTCCAGTCCGAAGCGCTGCGCGACTGCGCCAACGTCAATGCCCTCGCGAAGGCGCAAGCCCATAACCAGCGCTTCGTCCGCGGCCTCCGTGGGCAGGAGACGCTCTTCCTCACTGACGCCATGGCCATCGCGTCCAACGGCGGAGAGGAAATTCTCAGGCTTGCGATGCCGGACCGTCCGCATGCCGAGGCGCCGTCCGTGGGCGCCTGGCCCGACGCCCGCATAGTCGCCGTCGCGCCACTCGGTCAGGATGTGGCGGCTCTCCTGCCCGCGCCTGGCATAGTTGCTTATCTCGTAGGCAGGAATTCCGGCGGCGGAGGTCATTTCGCCAGTGAGTTCGTAGAGAGCTGCCGCGGTATCAGCGTCGAGCGGCCGGAATTCGCTCTTAACGACCATCGTCGCGAAGCGCGTGCCCGGCTCTATCGTCAGCTGGTAGAGCGACAGGTGACCGGTTCCGAGGCTGAGCGCCTGCGCCAGTGTGGCGGACCAGCTCGCCTCCGTGTCGCCTGGAAGCGCGTAGATCAGGTCGAAGCTGGCGCGGCGGAAATGCTTCTGCGCAATCTCCAGCGCTTTCCACCCTTCCCGCGCCGAATGGGCGCGGCCGAGGAAGGCGAGGGCCTTGTCGTCGAAGCTCTGGAGGCCGAGCGAGAGGCGATTCACGCCTGCGTGGGCCAAGTCGGCGAAGCGGGCCGATTCCACCGAGTTGGGATTGGCTTCGAGCGTGACCTCGATATCGTTAGTGGGCGTCCAATGAGCGCAAGCTGCCTCGACCACGGACGCCACCGTCGAAGGCTCCATGAGCGACGGAGTGCCGCCGCCGAAGAAGATCGAAGTCAGAATGCGATCCGGGAGCAGTCGCGCCTCATGTGCGAGGTCGGCAAGCAGAGCCTCGCGCCATTCCTCCTGGTCGATGGATGAGCGGACGTGGCTGTTGAAGTCGCAATAAGGACATTTGCTGACGCAGAACGGCCAGTGGACGTAGAGCGCCAGCGGCTCGCGGCTCATTCCTTCAGCGCCTGCAGCAATTTGCGGAACGCGTCTGCCCGGTGGCTGATGCGATGCTTCAGCTCCGGATCGAGTTCGCCGAACGTCTGCTCGTGGCCGACCGGAACGAACATCGGATCATATCCGAAGCCCTTGCCGCCGCGCGGCGGCCAGACGAGCGTGCCGTCGACGCGGCCGTCGAACGTCTCGACCTGCCCGTCGTTGGGCCAGGCGATGGCGAGCGCGCAGGCGAAATGAGCGGCAGGGGCGGCATCCGGCTCGGTCGCCTCGACCTCGCGCCAGACTTTCTCCATCGCGCGCGTCCAGTCGCGGTTCGCATTCTCGTCCTCCGCCCAGCGCGCGGAGAAAATCCCCGGAAGGCCGTGCAGCGCGTCGACGCAGAGGCCGCTGTCGTCGGCGAGCGCAGGAATGCCGCTGAGATCCGCGGCCTCGCGCGCCTTCAGATCGGCATTGTCGGCGAAGGTGTTGCCGATCTCCTCTGGCTCCGGCAGGCCGATCTCGTCGGCGCCGACGACCGATATTCCGAGGGGTTCGACCAGCTCGGCGATCTCGCGCAGCTTGCCCGGATTGTGCGTCGCGATGACCAGCTTCTCGCCAATGGGTCTCATCGACCGGTCGCCTTCAACTGGGCCTGGAAGATCTCCGAGCAGCCGATACGGGCGAGGCGGAGCAGCCGCAGCAGCGATTCTTCGTCGAAGGTCGCGCCTTCAGCGGTCAATTGCGCCT
>CBHTSV010000285.1:0-1943 GCA_966095215.1 uncultured Sphingomonas sp.
TTCGGCGCTAGCGGCGGATGCGAAGGCGATGTCGGCCTTGAGCGCAAACTCGTCGGCCTTCTCGGCGCTCGCCGCCAATGCGGCTGCGTTCAAGGCGCTGTCGGCAAACGCTGCATCGTTGCACAACCTGCAGGCGGCGTCCGCAATGATGGCGAAGAACCAGGCGGCCTACTCCAGCTTTGCGGGTAAGGGGTCGGCTTTCGCGGCCTCGATCCAGGCGGCGTCGGCGTTCAATTCGGCTGCCGCAATGTCGGCCCTGCAGTCACAGGGGAAGCTGAGCGCCTCGATGCAATCGGCGCTGCAGTCGAACGCTGCGGCGCTTTCCGCCATGGCGGCGAATGCAAGCGCTTTCTCGGCATTGGCCAACAACCAGGCGGCGCTTGCGGCTTTCTCGCGCAATGCATCGGCTTTCTCGGCCCTGGCGAACAACTCGAACTTCCGGGCGCTGATCGGGAATCCGGCGTTCGGCGCGGCGCTGCAGTCCAGCAATTTCGCGGCCGCGATGAAACAGGCGGACTAAAGCGTTAGCCGCTCCGGCGGCGTTTGGGGGGTTGATGAGCGGAAACGGGCGGCCGCGGCAGGCGGTGTCGAGCATCGTCGCGTCGCTGCTGCTCGGAACTGCTTCGGCGGCTGCCGCGCAGCAGGTGCCGCAGCCTCCCCCGCCGCAGCCGGACACGACCACCGTTGTCGAGCCGCCGAAGCCTGAGGAAGAGCAACCGAAGAAGGAGGAGGTCAAGCACGTCCCGCCCGACGCGTCCGGAATCGACCTGACGACGCTCGAAACGAAGGACCTCGATCTCCTCTACTTCGATCCCGTCCAGACCTACCTCACACCGTACATCGCCCGTGCGTACGAGAACGCGCTTCGCTTCCATGAGAAAATGTTTCACTGGACTCCTTGGGAGCCCACGACGGTCCTGCTGAAGGACTTCACCGACTACGCCAACGCTGGCGCGCGCGCTTCGCCCAACAATACGGTGCTGATCGACGTCGCGCCCTTGTCGATGGTGATGGAGACCTTCAGTCCCGGCGAGCGCTTCTTCACCATCACCAACCACGAAATGGCGCATGTCGCGCAGATGGACGTCTGGAATCGCCAGGACGCCTTCTGGCGTCGCTTCCTGCGCAGCAAGGTGATGCCCATTCAGGAGCATCCCGAGACCATCCTCTACAGCTATTTGTCGGCTCCGCGGACGAACACGCCGCGCTGGTATCTCGAGGGCGGCGCGGTGTTCTTCGAGACGTGGATGGCGGGAGGGCTCGGCCGGGGGCAGGGCGGCTATGACGAGATGGTGTGGCGCGCAAAGGTGCGCGACAACGCCAAGTTCTACTCGCCGCTCGGGCTCGAATCCGAAGGGATCGCCGTCGACTTCCAGGTAGGTGTGAACGACTATCTCTACGGCACCCGATTCATGTCCTACCTGGCGCTGAAATACGGGCCGGAGAAGTTCGTCGAGTGGCAGAGGCGGCGGGAGGGCAGCAAGGCCTTCTATGCCGCGCAGTTCCGCCAAGTGTTCGGCCGCCGTCTCGACGATGTGTGGAACGACTGGATCGCCTTCGAGCACGACTATCAGAAGGCGAACCTCGCGAAGCTCGCGCAATATCCGCTGACGGAGACGGTGAAGCTCAGTCCCAGGGGCCTCGGCTCGATGTCGCGGGGCTATGTCGATGCGAAGACCAACAGCCTAATTGCGGCTTTCCGCTACCCCGGGACGATCGGCTTCGTCGGGCGAATGAATCTTGCGACGGGCAGGCTGACGAAGCTCCAGGAAATCAAGGGCATGATGCTCTACAAGGTGACGAGCCTCGCCTTCGATCCTGACGCCCGGACCGCTTACTACACCGAAGACAATGGCGCCTTCCGCGACATTATCGCGGTCGATGTCGACACCGGCAGGAAGCGCATGCTTCTGAAGGACGCTCGGATCGGCGACCTGGTGGTC
>CBHTSV010000286.1:0-2430 GCA_966095215.1 uncultured Sphingomonas sp.
CATGTTCAGCGTGTCGAACATGTGCGTGTCGCGCAGGTTCCAGCTCTCGGCCGAGCCGTAATACATGACTCGATAGTAAGCCTCCGCGTCCTTCACGAGCCGCGCGTTCGCCGCCGCGTCGAGCCACTCGTCGCATTCCTCGGCGAAGCAATCGACTTGGCGTTGCAGCAGGTCCTTCAGCATCTGGATGACGCCCACCTCGCAGCGGGCGTAGCCCTCCATCAGCGAATGGCGCCCATAAGCTGCGGGCTCCTCCGCCCAGGGATCGAGGCAGCCGTAACGCCTGCTTGCCAGCCGTCCGAGCTCGGGATCTTCCTCCTCGAGGAAGTCGATCACCGCGCGCATCGAGGCGGATAGATTGTAGAGATCGAGCCCGTAGAAGCCGCTCATCCGTTCGTACGGGCGCTCGCGGTTATGGTCGCGCATCCAGCGGATGAAGGCGTCGACTTCGATATTGCGCCACATCCAGGTCGGGAAGCGCTCGAACGCCCGGAACTCGCCCTCGCGCGGCTGCCGGTGGCGGACGTAGCGATCGAGCGTCGCGGCGTCGGGCCAGTCGCCCTCGACGGCGACGATGTTGAACCCATGCCTCTCGATCAGTCGCCGCGAGATCGCGGCTCGCGCGCGATAGAATTGGCTCGTCCCGTGGCTCGCCTCGCCCAGCAAGACGACACGCGCATCTCCGTAGCGGTCGAAGAACTCGCCGAACGTGCGGTCATCCACATCAGGCAAAGGCTCTGCGGCGCCGGCGATCAGCCGCGGAACTGCTTCGACTTCAGTCAGCATCCTTCCAACCCTCCTCGCCGATCAGGGGCACGAAGCGGACTCCGCCGAGATTCTCCTGCTTCAGGATCCCGTCCTCCTCCTTGGTGACCTTGATCAGCTCCTGCACCCAGCCGGGGTCACCGACCGGCATGACGATTCGGCCATTGGGAGCGAGCTGCTCGATCAGCGGGCGCGGCACATGGCTCCCGCTCGCCGCCGCCAGGATCGCGTCGAACGGCGCATGATCGGGGCAGCCCTTCGTCCCGTCGCCCTCGACGATGGTAACATTGTCGTACCCGAGGCGCTTCAGCCGCTCGCTCGCGACTTCGACAAGATCGTGCTGCCGCTCGATCGCGATGACCTTGCCCGCGATGCGGCTGATCACCGCCGCCGCGTAACCGGAGCCGGCACCCACCTCGAGCACCGTATCGCCGGACTTGATTGCGGCCGCCTGGATCATCAGCGCCACGATATAAGGCTGTGAGATGGTCTGCCCCGCCTCGATCGGCAGCGGGTGGTCGCCATAGGCGAGATGCTCATATTCGGGACTGACGAACTTCTCGCGCGGAACGGCGAGGAAGGCGTCGATGATGTGCTTCTCTTTGATCCCGCGACGCTTCAGGTGCCGCTCGACCATCGCCTCGCGCTCGGCGGTATAGTCTGTCATGGTTGTAGCCCTGGTCCACCTCCGGACCACGTTGAAACGGGCGAATGAAGGGGGCCGTTCCGCACATGACCGCAACCGACACGGTTTTCGCCGGATCGATCCCCGCCATCTACAACCGCTACATGGTGCCGCTTGTTTTCGCGCCCTATGCCGAACTCGTTGCGGAGCGCGCGAGGACTATTGCTCCAGGGCAAATCCTCGAAACGGCGGCGGGAACAGGCGTGGTCACCGAGTCACTCCACCGGGCGCTTCCGGACGCTCGGATTGTCGCGACGGATCTCAACGCGCCCATGCTCGAGCAGGCGTCAGTCAGGGTGAGCGCATCCAACGTCCGCTTCCTTCAGGCCGATGCGCTTGAATTGCCCTTCGAGGACAGCAGCTTTGATCTCGTCGTCTGCCAGTTCGGAGTGATGTTCTTCCCCGACAAGGTGAAGGCCAATGCCGAGGCGCGGCGGGTGCTTCGCGACGGCGGCAAGTACCTGCTCGTCATCTGGGACAAGGTCGAACGGAACCTTGCCACCAGGGTCGCCGGCGCGGCCGTGGCCGAGCTCTTCCCTGATGATCCGGCGGCCTTCTACGAACGCATCCCATTTCGCTATCACGACCGCGCGATAATCGAGCAGGATCTGCGCGCTGCAGGATTTGCGGACGTTCAAATCGAAACGGTCGAGCTGCGCAGCCGCGCCGCATCGGCGCGGGAAGCCGCGATCGCCCTGACGCAAGGCACGCCGATGCGCTCCGAGATTGAAAAGCGAGGCTCGGAAGCGCTTGCCGCAGCTACCGATGCTGCCGCGAAAGCGCTGCAGCAGTTTGTCGGGCCTGACGGCTTCGACGCGCCGATGTCGGCGCATGTGGTGATCGCGACTAAATAAGTCCGGCGAGCGGACTGCTCGGGTCGGCGTAGCGGCGCTTCTGCATGCGGCCGGCCAGATAGGCCAGCCGTCCTGACTCGACCGCGGCCTTCATCGCCCGCGCCATCAGTACCGGGTCCTTCGCCT
>CBHTSV010000287.1:0-2378 GCA_966095215.1 uncultured Sphingomonas sp.
AGGGCGGGCGGCAGATCGGCGGCTCGCTGGCCGCGCTCCGGCAATATTACAACCTCGGCGCCCGCTACATGACGCTCACCCACAACCAGACGACCGAATGGGCCGACAGCGCGACCGACGATCCGAAATATGGCGGCCTCAGTCCCTTCGGAGTGCAGGTCGTGCACGAGATGAACCGCATCGGCATGCTGGTCGACCTCAGCCACGTCTCCCCGGACACGATGAAGGATGCAATCGCAGCCAGCCGGGCGCCGGTCATCTTCTCCCACTCCTCGGCACGAGGGCTCGTGGACCACCCGCGCAACGTTCCGGACGACGTTCTTCGCCTTCTCCCGGCGAACGGCGGCGTGGTGATGGTCAATTTCGTTCCCGACTTCATCTCCAATGACGTGTGGAAATGGAGCGCCGAGCGAAGCGCCGAGGAAGCGCGGCTGAAATCCTTCCACCGCAACAGCAAGGCCGAGGTCGAAGCGGGATTGAAAGCTTGGGAAGCGGCACATCCGCGCCCGGTCGTGACCGTTTCTACGGTTGCCGACAATGTCGAGCACGTCGCCAAGGTCGCCGGATACGACCATGTCGGAATCGGCGGAGACATGGACGGCATTCCCTACACGCCGCAGGGCCTTGAAGGCGTCCAGGACTATCCGAACCTGTTCGCCGAGCTGATCCGCCGCGGCTGGACCGACGAGAATCTCGCCAAGCTCGCGGGCGGGAACGTGCTTCGCGTCATGCGCCGGGCGGAAGCGGTCGCTGCATCGATGAAGAACGAGCCGGCCGCTTTGTCCGACGTCGACACCGCGCCGGCGCAGTGAGCGAGCCGCCTCTTCGCGCGGCGATCATTCCGGTGACGCCGCTGCAGCAGAATTGCACCTTGCTCTGGTGCACGGCCACGATGCGCGCGGCCTTCGTCGATCCCGGCGGCGACCTGCCGCGACTCAGGGCAGCGGCGCAGCAGAGTGGCGCGACCGTCGAGAAGATCCTGCTGACCCACGGCCATATCGACCATTGCGGCTCCGCCGGCATCTTCGCCGAAGAGCTCGGCGTGCCGATCCAGGGGCCGCACGAGGAAGACCTTTTCTGGATCGAGCGGCTGGGCACCGAAGGCCCCAAGTACGGCATCGCCGGAAGGCCGTTCGAGCCGTCGCGCTGGCTCAAGGACGGCGATCAGGTTACCGTGGGCGAGCTGGTGCTGAACGTCCGCCACTGCCCGGGGCACACGCCCGGACACATCGTCTTTCATCATCCCGACTCGAAGCTCGCGCTGGTCGGCGACGTGCTGTTCCAGGGCTCGGTCGGCCGCTGGGATTTCGAGCGCGGCAACCAGGAGCAGCTGATCCGGTCGATCACGACCAAGCTGTGGCCGATGGGCGACGAGACGGCATTCGTCCCGGGCCACGGGCCGATGTCGACTTTCGGCCACGAACGCCGAACGAACCCATTCGTCAGCGACGCGGCGCTAGCGGCCTAGCAGCAGCTCGATCGCACAGACGATCGCCCAGACCGTCAGGGCGACGGTTGCGAGGGTCGAACCCATGATCCCATTCCTGCGCCATATGGCGACGTTCCCGCCGTCCATTCCGATCGGATGGGCGATGCGGGCGAGGATGAAAATCGCGGCAATGGCCGCCAATGCCCACCGGTTCGCTCCCGAAAGCTCCAGGCCGCCGAGCAAAATCAGGAAGAAGGGTGCGTTCTCGATGAAGTTCGCCTGCGCGCGCATGCGACGGAGCAAAGGCTCGTGCCCGCCGTCGCCGACGCTGACCTTGAACTCATGTCGGTGCTGGGCGATGCGATAGCCGAGCCATATGTTCAGCAGCGCGGCGGTCGCCGCGGTCAGCAAGGTAATCGGCACTGGCATGTCTCGCTCTCCCCCGCTCACCCTCGCACCGTCGGCCCGGCCTTGCAACGGCGGCTCCAATCGCTATAGGAGCGGCGTTCGCGACGATCCGACCGCCACCTGCGGGCTATCCCGCTGAGATGAGGCGAAGATCGTCGCAATTTTTATTGAGATTGAAGGTGCCGCAATGGCTGTCCCAAAGAGAAAAACCTCGCCGTCGAAGCGGAACATGCGCCGCAGCCATCACGCGCTGAAGGCGAAGAGCTTCCAGGAGTGCCCGAACTGCGGCGAATTGAAGCTGCCGCACAACATGTGCCCGGCGTGCGGCCATTATAACGGCCGCGAGATTGTCCCGACCGAGGCCTAAGCGACGAACGGCCTCACCATGACCGGGGGCCCGCGCATCGCGATTGACGCAATGGGTGGCGATAGCGGACCGGCGGCTATGCTGGCCGGCGCCGCGCGCGCGCATCGCAAGGACAAGTCGCTTCAGTTTCTGATCTACGGCGACGAAAAAGAGGTTGAGCGGGAGCTCGCCAAT
>CBHTSV010000288.1:0-2865 GCA_966095215.1 uncultured Sphingomonas sp.
CGTCGCCTTGAGCACCTTCACGCCGGCCGGGCGCTTGGCGTACATGGCGCGCACCGCGGCCTTGCCGTGGAAAGTCTTGCCTGCCGGCCCGATGAAGACGCCGTCGGCGGCGTAAGGCGCGCTGAGCACCCTGGGATCGCCGGTGACGATCGCCCGGGTCCATTCCTGATTGGCGCGCTCAATGTCCGGCGCCGCGGACTTGAGCGCCTGCGCTTTCCAGTCTTTGGCCGGAGCGGCGGCCGTCAGCAAAGGCATGGCCGCGCAAAGAAGAAAAGCCGCTCGATTCACTCTCAGCCTCCACCGCCGTTCGAACCGAATCTGTAACGATGGCCGCTATCGGCTCAAGGTCGATCGTGGATGAAGCGCTCCAGTTCGTCGAAAGCCCGATCGTCGGGGAGTTGCCGCGGCGGGTGCTTGCAGAAGGCGGAGGCAGCCGGGTGTATGGGTCCAGCAAGGCCGCGATCGAGCGCCACTCGAGCGCAGCGGATCAGGTCGATCGCCACGCCTGCGCTGTTCGGCGAATCCTCGACCGAGAGGCGGAGCTCGATATTCATCGGGACGCCGCCGAACAGCTGGCCTTCCATGCGCAGGAAGCAGACCTTGTTGTCGTTCTGCCACGGGACATAGTCCGACGGGCCGACGTGGATGTTCTCGGGGTCGAGGCGATGCTCGGCGACGGACTGGACTGCCTCGGTCTTGCTGATCTTCTTCGAGGCGAGGCGCGAACGCTCAAGCATGTTCAGGAAGTCCGTGTTGCCGCCGGTGTTCAGCTGGTAAGTGCGATCGAGCTTCACCCCGCGCTTCCTGAAGAGATCGGTAAGCACGCGGTGGATGATGGTCGCCCCGAGTTGCGACTTGATGTCGTCGCCGATGACGGGAACGCCGGCTTGCGCAAACCGCCTGCCCCAGGTCTCGTCGCTGCCAATGAAGACGGGCATGCAATTGACGAAGGCAACGCGGGCTTCGAGTGCGCATTCGGCGTAGAATTCCACCGCCTTTTGCGACCCGACCGGCAAATAGTTGACCATGACATCCGTGCGCGTTTCGCGCAGCACGTCGACGACTTCGCCGCTCGTGGGCTCCCGTTCGCTATCCGCGAGCATGAAGCTGCGTTCCGGCGCGAAGTTGGCCATGTGCTCGGCGATCCCGTCGAGCGTCTTGCCCATGCGCACGCGCGTGCCGGTTTCGGGTACATGATCGCAGAAGACGGTCGTGCAATTGGGCTTCGCGAAGATCGCTTCGGCGACGTCGCGGCCGACCTTGCGCCGGTCGATATCCCACGCGGCAACGATCTTCAGGTCCTTCGGCCGATAGCCGCCGAGGTCCCAGTGCGACAGGCCGATCTGCTCGTTGGCGCCGCCGTTCGAATAATGCGCGACTCCCTGGACGAGAGAGCTTGCGCAATTGCCCACGCCGACCAGGGCGACGTTGATGTCGGTGCGTCTGGGATCGTGGAGGCTCATTCGGCGGCGACTTTCAAGGAGGAGCGCGGCGCGTAGCGCTCGATCATTCGGCCGCAGAAATCAGCGAACAGCGCCGGCTCGCGCGGCGGGCTGGTGTGGTGCGGCTGGATGCCGAGATGGTCCGGAGTGAAGCAGAAGGTCACGGTCGTCGCGAACGGCTCGAGCGCTTCCATCTGGCGGTCGAACCAGTCCTCCCAGCCCTCACGATAGCTGTCCCACCAGCTGAGGCCTGTGCGCAAGTTCGTGACCCCGAGCTCCTTCATCCACCGCACGGCATCGTCGAGCCGGTGATCCTGCCAGTGGAACCACTGCATGATGCCCATTTCGGGCGTGAATTTGCGGAAGTCATCGAGCGCTAGCTTGGGCGTGCCGTCCTCGCGGATCAGGCCCATGTAGAAGTGGCGGTAATAGGACGACCCTTCGGCTTCCTTGTGCCGGGTCGTGGCTTCCCAGGTGCGCGGCAGGTCGAGCAGCGAATACCAGAAGACGCGCGGGACTCGGCCGAGCAGAAGCTCGGCGGTGCGGTTGACGCCGAATTGCTGCACTTCCTCCGCGCCGAAGCTTCCGACGCCGACCTCGGTGACCCAGATTTCGTGATCGGGTGCGACCGCCTCAATGTCGGCGATACGCTGCGGCCATTCGTGGATCGGCCACAGGTTCCAGTCTAGCGGAAAGCCATGCAGCGCGATGACGTCGACATGATCGAGCAGGCCGTGATCTGCCATCCGCCCGATGAAGAAGGGATCGATCGGCGAGATCCCGCCGGGCACCCGCTTCACCTCCGGGTTGGCAGCGCGGATCGCCTTGGCTGCCTGGATCGCCATGTCTGAGAAGACCGTCCAGTCGGGGTCGAGCTCCGGATCCCAGTGCGACTTGTTGTTGGGCTCGTTCCAGATCATCGCCGCTTCGATCATCAGCCTGACCTCGCGGGATAGACGGCGGCGGGACCGTGCTTGGCGAACGGCCGGTCGGTCACTCGGCAGAGGTAAACTTCCTCCTCGATCCGCTTTTCGATCTTGAACCCGGCCGAGCGCAGCATTGCTTCGGTGCAGGCGCGGTTCGGCACCCACCAATTGGTCCAGTCGTCCGAATATTTCTGTTCGACGAAGTGCAGCTTGGGAAAGCCGCTCTCGAAGAAGATGTCGCTCTCCTTGAACTCATAGTCGTTCTGAAGTGGAAGGACGTGCTTCGAACCGCGCTGCATCGACTGGAAGAGCAATATGTCGTCGGCGACGTGCTCGCGGATGAGGTCAAGCGCGAGGAGCGGGTGGCGCAGGTGGTAGAGGACGCCCATGAAGATCACGAGATCGAAGCGCTCGCCGATCGCGCCAACGTCGTACACGTCGACCTTCGCGAACTCGAGATCCTCGTAGCCAAGGCTCTGGCTCGCAAGCCGCGCCTG
>CBHTSV010000289.1:0-8883 GCA_966095215.1 uncultured Sphingomonas sp.
CCAGCCCATGATGCGCAGAGTGTCCGGCCAAATCTTCTCGGCGGAGCCCGTGATCCGCGCCAGGCTGTGGTGACCGCTGGTGACGACTGCAGCGGCTCCCCCATCGCCGAACAACGCAGTGGCCACCACGGCGGCCGGGTCGTCGCTGTCGAGCTGGATCGAGATGGAGCAGGTCTCGACGGTCACCATCAGCCAGTGGCTGCCCGGGTCCGCCGATGCGAGCCTCGAAGCGAGCGAAAGCCCGCTGACGCCGCCCGCGCAGCCGAGGCCGAAGACCGGCACACGCCTAACGTCTTGACGGAAGCCCATGCGCTTGAACGCCCTGGCTTCGAGGCTGGGGGTCGCGATGCCGGTAGTCGAAACCGTGACGATGCCGTCGATCTCGTCCGGTGTCAGGCCGGCCTTTTCGATGGCTGCTGTCGCCGCCTCGACGAACATGCTTTCGCATGCTTCCAGATAGAGTGCGTTGCGGTCATGCCAGCCGTGGCCGGACATGTACCAATCGGGCGGAGCGACGATGTGCCTCTTGGCGATTCCAGCATTGTCGAAGACTGGCGCGAGGCGATCGAACAGCTCCTTTTTGCCGCCGAACGCCTCCCGAGCGCGTTTCTTCGCTTCATTCTGGAAGACGACTTGCGGGGGAACCGCGGTCGCGAGTGAGAGTAAACTGCAGGGTCGCATGCGGACCTTTCTTTCAACCGAAAGCCACTTAACGCCCCTGATTCACGCGCTACTAAAATCAATTACGCAGATGGAACAGTTGGTATGAGCCTCCGCTTAATACAAGCCGCCTTCGTCCTGTTTCTTGCAGCGTGCAACGCGGCAAGCTCGAGTTCGGCCCAAACGAGCGGCGATCCGCCGTTCACCACGGCCGAGGTCGCGACCTTCAACTCTCCCTGGGCAATGGATTTCCTGCCCGGGTCCGGCGTTCCCAAGACCAACATGGCCCTGGTGACGGAGAAGCTCGGCAAGCTGTGGCTCATCGACGTGCGGACCGGCGCGAAGCAGGAAGTTGCGGGAGTGCCGCGGGTCCATGTCGAAGGGCAGGGCGGTCTCGCCGAGGTGGTCGTGCATCCCGGCTTTGCCGGCAACCAGCGCGTCTATCTGAGCTTTCCCGAGGCGGGGCCGAAGGGGACGAGTGGCGCGGTCGTCGGCTACGGACGCCTGATCCTCGGAAGCGGCCAGCCGCGGCTCGAGGGCTTCAAGATCATCTGGCGCCAGGAGCCGAAGGTCACCGGCGGCAATCATTATTCGGAGCGGATCGCTTTCGCTTCGGACGGGACGATGTTCGTCAGCAGCGGCGAGCGGTTCAAGTTCGATCCAGCGCAGAATCCCAACAGCGACCTCGGCAAGATCATCCACATGACCGCGGAGGGGCAGCGGATCGGCGGGCGGTTCTACACGATGGGGCACCGGAACGTGCTGGGACTTGCCTTCGCGCCGGACGGGCGGCTGTGGGAGGACGAGATGGGTCCGCGCGGCGGGGACGAGGTCAATCTCATCATTCGCGGGAAGAACTATGGATGGCCGCGGGCTTCATACGGCACGAATTATGACGGAACCGACGTCCCCGACGACCACAAGGGTCAGGGCTTCGAGGAACCGAAGGTCTGGTGGAACCCCTCGGTCAGCCCGAGCTCGCTGCTCATCTACACCGGCGACCTGTTCCCGCAGTGGAAAGGTGACGCGCTCATCGGTGCGCTGTCCGGCCAGGCACTGATCCATGTCCGCATCCGCGGCGACCAGGCGAGCAAGGCCGACCAGTGGGACATGGGCAACCGCATCCGCGCGGTCGACCAAGGACCGCGCGGAGAGGTCTATCTCCTAGAGGACGGCGCGAACGCGCGGCTGATCAGGCTGGAACCGGCCCGCCGCTGACCTTTTCGCCGGTCTCGGCCGCTTCGTCCTTCGGGTGCGGCACGGTGCGGAGATACGGCTTCACCGTCTTCCAGCCGCCCGGGAATTTCTCGCGGGCCTGCTCGTCGCTGAGCGACGGGACGATGATGCAATCTTCGCCATGCTTCCAGTTCACCGGAGTGGCGACCGAATGCTTGGCCGTCAGCTGGATGGAGTCGAGGAGACGGAGCACCTCCTCGAAGTTCCGGCCCGAGCTCATCGGATAGATCAGCATCGCCTTGATGAGCTTGTCCGGTCCGATGATGAAGACGGTGCGCACCGTCGCATTGTTCGCCGCGGTGCGACCTTCTGACGTGTCACCGGCGTCGGCCGGAAGCATGTTGTAGAGCTTGGCGATCTTGAGCTCGGGGTCACCAATCATCGGGAAGTTCACTTCATTGCCGGTGACGTCCTTGATGTCCTTCGCCCAGCCCTCGTGAGCGCCGATCGGATCGACGGAGAGGCCGATGATCTTGGTGTTGCGCTTTTTGAACTCGTCCTGGAGGCCGGCCATGTAGCCGAGCTCGGTCGTGCAGACCGGCGTGTAGTCCTTCGGGTGCGAGAAGAGGATCGCCCAGCTGTCGCCGATCCAGTCGTGGAAGTTGATGGTGCCTTGCGTGGTCTCGGCGGTGAAATCCGGCGCAACGCTTCCGATGGAGAGAGTCATTTGGGGAGGCCCTTTCGTTCGAGTCGCGAGTCAGCGGTGCCTATACGCTTTCAAACAACCGGTTCGTAGTCCGGCTGAACCGTTTGCGGCTGCTCGAGCCATTCGGGCGGCGTAAGTCCCTTGGAACGAAGGAATTCCGGATTGTAGAGCCGCGACTGGTACCGCGATCCTGGGTCGCACAGCATGGTGACGATCACCTTGCCGGGCCCGAGCTTGCGGGCGAGGCGGATCGCGCCGGCGACATTGACGCCGGAGGACAGACCGAGACTGAGACCTTCCTCGCGGAGGAGGTCGAAGGCGACGGCGAGGCTTTCGGAATCGGGGATGAGGAAGGCTTCGTCGACTTCCAGTCCTTCGAGATTGGCGGTGATCCGGCCCTGACCGATTCCTTCGGTGATCGAGCTGCCTTCCGCCTTGAGCTCTCCGGTCGTGTAATAGCTGTAGAGCGCGGCGCCGGGCACGTCGGCAAGCGCGATGGCCACATTCCTGTTCCGCTCCCGAAGCGCAAGAGCGACGCCCGCGAGTGTCCCTCCGGTGCCGACGGCGCTGACAAAGCCGTCGACCTTGCCGTCGGTCTGTTCCCAGATTTCGGGGCCCGTCGTGCGCACGTGGATGTCGCGGTTGGCGACATTGTCGAACTGGTTTGCGAAGATGGCGCCCTGCGGATGCTCGCGGGCCAGGCGTTCGGCGAGACGGCCGGCGACCTTCACATAGTTGTTCGGGTTCTTGTAGGCGACCGCCGGTACCTCGACGAGCGTCGCACCGAGCGAACGCAGAGTGTCCTTCTTTTCCTGGCTCTGAGTCTCGGGAATGACGATCACCGTCTGCATGCCCAGAGCATTGCCGACGATGGTGAGGCCGATGCCAGTGTTTCCAGCCGTGCCGTCGACGATCAGTCCGCCGTGGTGAAGCTCGCCTTTGTCGACTGCGTCGGTGACGATACCGAGCGCCGCGCGATCCTTGACGGAGAGTCCCGGGTTCATGAATTCGGCCTTGCCGAGTATCGTGCACCCGGTCTCCTCCGATACCCGGCGGAGCTTGATCAGCGGCGTGTTGCCGATGGCGTCGAGCGTGCTTGAGCGGATGTCCATGCGGGCGCCTCCACGCCTCATGTGGTGCGGCGGTAGCGGAGATAATAGGGCCGGCGGCCTTCGCGCCGCGACTTGGCCCCGTAGCGCGTCTCGATCCAGCCGCCCGACGGTTCGAGGAAGTCCTTCGGCTTCTCCGCCAGCCATTCGAACTGATGCGTGTGCCGCTGCATCACCATCAGCGACCAGGTGAGATAGGTCGGATCATCGGTCGCGAGCCGGAACTCGCCGCCAGGCTTCAGCCTGGAGGCAAACAGATCGATGGGACGGTCGTTGACCATGCGCCGCTTGGCGTGGCGGGCCTTGGGCCACGGATCCGGATGGAGAAGATAGAGGAAGGACAGGGCTCCGTCCGGCACGCGCTGAAGCACCTCCAGAGCATCGCCGCGCCATAGGCGGACATTGCGAAGATGCCTGTCCCGTATTTGCACCAGAGCTGCTGCGACTCCATTGAGGAAAGGCTCCGCGCCGATGAAGCCGTGATCCGGCAGCATATCGGCACGATCGGCGAGATGCTCGCCCGAGCCGAAGCCGATCTCGAAATGGAGCGGCCGATCCTCACCGAAGAGGCGCAGCGAACTGATCTCGCCCTCCGCGGGCACTTCGATTTGCGGCAACAGCTTCTCGACCAGCTCCTGTTGGCCCTTGCGCAACTTGTGCCCGCTCGATCGGCCGTAAAGGCGGTTGAGGGTCAGCGGATCGCCGGACTTGAACGCGGTCATGACGCTCCTGCTTTATCGCTCGATGCCGTCCGCTAACGCGCGGCTAGACGGGAACGACCTGGCTGCGCTGCGCGTCGACGAGATTCAGCCACTGGTGATCGAAATCGCCGTCACGGTCGCGATAGTGGCAAAGCTCGGCAAGCGCACGTTCGTCGAGGATCGTGACTGTTCGGCCGATGCATTGGATGAGGCCATCTTCGACGAGCGCGGTCCACATCCGGCTCGCGTGCACCGGGGTCATTCCGGTGAAATGGGCGATCTGCTCCCGCGTCAGGTGCATGTAGAACGTGTTCTCGACCGTATGGTCGGCCGAGCGCAGCCTGTGCAGCACGTCGAGGAGCAAGAACGCCACCCGGGCTCTCGCAACATTCTGTCCGAGGTTGGCCAGACGATCTCCGGCCGTGATGCGTTCGGCCTGGGCGAACATGTACATGATCGCAGTCAGGCGAGGCATTGCGAACAGATGGGCCAGAAGGCGCTTCGGGAACGGAGAAATCACCGCGTCCGAGACGGTTTCAATGTCCTCGGCATAATGCTGCATCGGAATGCTGGGCATGGCGAGAAGGTCGCCCGGAAAATGAAGACGGCGGACCTGGTGAGCACCGTCGCGAAACCGGGAGCTGCTCATCGCCCAACCGGTCATCAGGACAAAGGCATGGTCTGTGGGATCGCCGGCGCGAGCGATCTGGTGTCCGCGGCGGACCCGGACAGGATGTGCCTGCAGGCGCTCGAGGAAGGCGCGCTCTTCCGCGCTGATACCGAAACGGCGGATCACGCGGTCAAGAAAGGCAGCCATCATTTACGCTCCGTTACGAGCGCAAATCTCCTGAAGCAGGTTGAGTTCCATAACAAAAATCAAATCGTGGAACCCTGTTCTTGGTCCATTTCGTTTCGCAGCCGGAGCGGGCCTGTGAGGGGAATGGAGGCTCATATGCTCAGTCAAACCGACACGGTCTTGGCGCGAGTATCGCGCCGCTGTCTGATTCAGGGAGTCCCGGCCGCGGTTATCGCCTTGGCCGCAGCTCCGATCATGGCGCAGCCTGCCGCAGCGCCAATGAGCGTCAGCGACCTTCGCGCCGCCATGCGCAAGCTCTGGGAAGACCATATCACCTGGACACGCGTGTACATCATCGATGCGCTCGCCAATCTTCCTGATGCGAACGCCGCAGCGGCGCGCCTGCTCAAGAACCAGGACGACATCGGGAACGCGATCGTGCCCTTCTACGGAGCCGCCGCGGGCACGAAGCTCACCGGTCTTCTCAAGGATCACATCAATATCGCGACCGAGGTGGTAAAAGCCGCGAAAGCCAACAACGCCGCGCAGGTGGCGACGCAACAGCAGCGCTGGTCCGCCAATGGGGATCAGATCGCTGCATTCCTCAACAGCGCCAACCCGGCGTGGCCGCGCGCGACGGTGCGCGAGGCGCTGCAGAAGCATCTCGATTTCACGACGCAGGAAGCGGTGAGTCGGCTGCACAGCGACTGGAATGCGGACATCGCAGCATATGACGCGAACCACGATCACATGCTGATGTTCGCGGACATGCTGACGAACGGGATCGTGCAGCAGTTCCCGGCGAGATTCGCAGCCGATACGTCCTTGCCGGTTCGACCGCCCAGGAGAGGGCAGCGCGGCTGACCAGGAAACGGCCGTAGGAACCTCGCGGTGACTGTAAGCGTCGGAATGAGCGGAAAAGAGACGAACCATGGATGAAACTGTGGCCGAACGGCCGGTGAGGCCGATCGCAATCGTCCGGCACCCGATCTACTCGATACTGCTGCCGGTGCCGGTGGTGTGCTTCCTCGGCGTGCTCCTGACGGACATCGCCTATCTGAACAGCGGTGGAAATCTCGTCTGGCTCGACTTCTCGAGCTGGCTTCTTTTCGCCGGGCTCTTGTTCGGCGCAATCGCGGCGATCGTGCTGCTCGTGGATTTCATCCGCAGCCGCGCGATGCGCGCGGGGGCCGGACTGGCGCACCTGCTCCTCTTCTATGCCGCGCTGCTCGTCGAGCTGGTCAGCATCTTCATCCACAGCCGCGACGGGTGGACGGCGGTGGCCGGGATTGGGCTGATCTTGTCGATCATCGGTGCCGTGCTGATTCTGATCGCCGGCTGGCTCTATCGGCCGGCGGTGGAGGTGGTGCGATGACCCGCCGTCTTGCCTCGTGCGCTGCCGTCCTGGCGCTTGCCGCGTGCGGCCGCTCCCAACCGCTCGATCCGTCGAGCCAGCTCGGCCCCAACCCAGCGCTGCCTGACCCGGCCGAAGCGATCATCATGACGGACATCAACCTGGCGAAGCCGGTCGCCTGGAAGAACAATGAGGCGCCGACGGTGCCGCCAGGCTTCCGCATCCAGGCGATGGCGACAGGCCTCATGAGTCCGCGCCGAGTCTATGCCTTGCCGAACGGCGACGTGCTGGTCGTCCAGGCGCTCAAAGAGGGCAAGGAGCCGATCGAGCGGGTGAAGAACCCGTTTTTCGACTTCATTTTCGGCATGGCCCACAGCAGCAGCACCAAGGGACCCACGAACCAGATCGCGCTGTTGCGCGACGCGAACGGCGACGGAACGCCCGAGCTCAAGAGCGTGCTGCTCGATCATTTGAACTCGCCGTTCGGAATCGTCGTGGTCGGCAACGATCTGTACGTCGCCGAGACCGACAAACTGATGCGCTATCCCTTCACTCCGGGGCAGACGCGTATCACCGCGCGTGGTCAGAAGGTCATCGATCTTCCCGGAGGGCTGATCAATCACCATTGGACCAAGGATTTGACGGCCAGTCCCGACGGCTCGAAGCTCTACGTCAGCGTCGGTTCGAACAGCAACGCAGGCGAGCGCGGCCCGGAAGCCGAGACCAATCGAGCCGCCATTTGGGAGATCGATCCGAAGACCGGCTCTTACCGCATCTTCGCAAGCGGTCTGCGTAACGCCAACGGTCTCACCTTCTATCCAGGCAGCAACACCCTCTGGGCCGTCATCAACGAACGGGACGAGCTCGGGCCGAATCTGGTTCCGGACTACATGACCTCGGTGCGCGACGGAGGCTTTTACGGCTGGCCGTACAGCTACTGGGGGCAGCATGTGGATCCGCGCGTGCGGCCGCAGAAGCCCGAGCTGGTGGCAAGAGCGATCAAGCCCGATTACGGGCTGAGCTCGCACGTCGCGCCGCTGGGTCTCACCTTCTACACCGGCGCCAGCTTCCCGGCGATGTTCCGCGGCGGGGCCTTCGTCGGCGAGCACGGCAGCTGGAACCGCAACCAGTTCAACGGATACAAGGTCGTGTTCATTCGCTTCGCCGGAGGCCGGCCGGTCGGCAGGCCGATCGATTTCGTCAGCGGATTCATCGACCCGAAAGGGCAGGCGCGGGGCCGTCCGGTGGGCGTTGCGATCGACCGCACCGGCGCGCTCATCATCGCCGACGACGTCGGCAATGCCGTGTGGCGCGTGAGCTATACCGGCGGGAACCAGCCGCGGCCGTAAGCGTCAAAGCGCGCGAAACTTCGATGGGAGGCCTTTTCATGGCCGAAGTCGCAGTCATCACGGGGGCATCCGCCGGAATCGGCCGGGCGACCGCGCGCGAGTTCGCGAAGCATGGTTGCAAGGTCGCGCTGCTGGCGCGCGGGCGCGGCGGATTGGATGCCGCTGCGCGCGAAGTTGAAGAGCTCGGCGGCGAAGCGCTCGTCATCCCCACGGATGTCGCTGACTTCAAAGCGGTCGAGCGAGCTGCCGACCGGATCGCGCATGAATTCGGCCGCATCGATGTCTGGGTGAACAATGCCTTCGCGGGGGTTTTCTCGCGGTTCATGGATATGAGCCTCGAGGAGTTCCGGCGCGTGGTCGACGTGACCTTCCTGGGCCAGGTGCACGGCGCCCGCGCGGCGTTGAAGCACATGCTCCCGCGCAATTCAGGTGCGATCGTGCTGGTCGGTTCCGCGCTTGCCTATCGCGGAATCCCGCTCCAGTCGGCCTACTGCGCCGCCAAGCATGCGATCCAGGGATTCCAGGATTCACTGCGCACCGAATTGCTCGCCATGGACAGCAATGTGCGGCTGACGATGGTCCAGCTCCCGGGCGTGAACACGCCGCAGTTCGACTGGATTCGGGCGCACACGAAGGGCACTCCGCGACCCGTCGGAGCGATCTACCAACCCGAAGTCGCCGCTCGCGCCATCTGGAAAGCCGCGCACTCGTCGCGCAAGGAATGGATCGTCGGCGCGCCGGCCTATCAGGCGATCATTGCCGATAAACTCGCCTCGCCATTGCTCGATCTGCGCCTCGCAGACGGTTTCATCGAGGCGCAGCAGGATCGGCAGCGCCTTGCGCCCGGTCGCAAGGATAATCTGTTCGAGCCGGTCGACGCCGAACGAGACCACGGCGCGCACGGACGCTTCGACGACAGTTCGCGAGATCGGTCGCCCTTGCTTTGGGCGAGTGAGCATCGCGGGCTTGTCGCTACCGGCGCAGCGGTCGCGATCGGCGCGGGATTGATCGCTGCGCGCATCGGAGGAGGAG
>CBHTSV010000290.1:0-2605 GCA_966095215.1 uncultured Sphingomonas sp.
TGGAGTGGCTCGAGGGCAGGTCGCGGCCACGTACATCGTCGCCGAGGCCGAGGATGGGCTGGTGATCGTCGATCAGCATGCCGCCCAAGAACGCCTGGTCCTGGAGCGAATGCGCGCGGCAAGGGAAGGCGGGATTGTCGCCCGGCAAGCTCTGCTGATCCCCGAGGTCGTCGAGCTGGACGAGCCCGACTGCGACCGCCTCGAAAGCGCGGCAGCCGAGCTTGGCGAGATGGGTCTCGACGTCGAACGGTTCGGTCCGGCGGCGATTCTCGTCCGCGCCGTTCCGGCGGCGCTCGGCAAGACCGATGCCGCGGACCTCCTTGCCGATCTCGCCGCGGAAATTGCGGAGCTCGGCGGACCGCTGAGCCTGCGCGACAAGCTCGACCATGTCGCCGCGACGATCGCCTGCCATGGTTCCGTGAGGGCGGGGAGGGTGCTTTCGGTTGCGGAAATGAACGCGCTGTTGAGGGAAATGGAGGTCACTCCGCGCTCGGGTCAATGCAACCACGGCCGCCCGACCTGGGTCAAGCTCGGCCATTCGGAGATCGAAAAACTCTTCGGCAGGAAGTAAGCGCGGGCTCATGCTCTACCTCATCGTCTTCCTCGGCGCCGGGATCGGCGGCGCCCTGCGCCACGGAGTCAATGTCGGCGCCGCTCGCCTGTTCGGTTATGGGTTCCCTCTCGGAACGCTGATCGTGAACATAACCGGGTCGTTCCTGATCGGGCTCTTCGCCGGCTATTTCGCTTTCCGGCCGTGGATCGGGCAGCACATGCGGCTGTTCCTGACGACCGGCCTGCTCGGCGGCTTCACCACTTTCTCGGCCTTCTCGCTCGACACGGCGCTGCTGATCGAGCGGCACTCCTATGCGGCCGCAGCCGGCTATGTCGTCGGCTCCATCTTCGCGAGCCTGGTGGCCTTGTTCGTCGGACTTGCGCTATTCGAGCGCCGAATCCCGCTGCCATGAACATCGACCTCATCCCAGTCGGCGACGATCCGCCGAACACCGTCAACGTCATTATCGAGGTGCCGGTCGGCGGCGAGCCGGTGAAATATGAGTTCGACAAGAAGTCCGGTGCGCTGTTCGTGGACCGGATCCTGCACACTCCGATGCGGTATCCCGCGAACTACGGCTTCATCCCGCACACTCTTTCGCCGGACGGCGATCCGCTGGACGCCCTGGTCATCGCGCGCTCCCCTTTCGTTCCGGGATGCGTGGTCCGTGCCCGGCCCATCGGTGTCCTCAATCTCGAAGACGAGCACGGCGGAGACGAAAAGCTGATTTGCGTGCCAGTGGATACGACCTTTCCTTACTATTCCGACGTGGGCGAACGGCAGGACCTGCCATCGATCGTGCTCCAACAAATCGAGCATTTCTTCACCCACTATAAGGATCTCGAGGCCGACAAGTGGGTCCGCGTCGGGCGCTGGGGCGACGCCGAGGAAGCGCGCCGAATCGTCATTGAAGCGATCGAGAGAGCGAAGGGCACGGTGGACACCGAGGCCTGAGGCGCTTCGGCGGGACTTTCGGCGCCGTCTCTGATACAAGCGCGCTCCGAGAGAAGGAGCCGCGCCATGGACAATGACCGGATCTATTTCGCTCAGCGCGCCGCCGAGGAGCAGGAGCTCGCGATGGCCGCGGAAGACCCCGAAGTCGCCGAAGCCCACCGCAAGCTGCAGCGCGCCTATCTCGAGCGGGCGAGCGTCGGCGACCGACCGAATCTCGAAGAGCAGCCGGTTATCCGCGCCTACTGATCTTCGCTGCTTAGCTTCCGGTAAGTCTCTTCGAGCTGCGTCTCGCGCGCCCGCATACGCGCGGATTCGAGACGTGCGTAGCCGCTCGCTTCTTCGTGCCGAAGCTCATCGGCGAAGCGGCCCCGGCGCACTTCGTCGAGAATCTCGGACATCCGCCGGCGGACACTCGCGTCCACAATTCGTGTGCCGCCGAGAAAGGCGCCGAGCTCGGCCGTGTTCGAAATCACCTCGCGCATCCCCGCGATACCGCGCACCTCGATCAGCTCCGCGATCAGGTGCAATTCACCGACACATTCTAGATAGGCGACTTCGGGCGAAATCCCGCCGGCGACGAGCGTATCGAAACCTGCGATTAGCAATTCCGGGACGCCGCCCCAGACGACGGCCTGCTCGTTGAACAGGTCGGCCTCGGCTTCCTCGGCGAAGCTGGACGCGATCAGGCCGGCGCGAGCGCAGCCGATCGCGCGGCCATAGGCGAGGGCGATCTCGCGCGCATCGCCCGTCGCGTCCTGGTCCACCGCCCAGAGCGCGATCATGCCCTTGCCCTCGGTATAGAGCGAGCGGAGTGCGGTTCCCGGGCCTTTGGGCGCGATGAGATAGACGTCGAGGTCTGCGCGCGGCTCGATGAGGCCAAAGCGGACCGACAGGCCATGGCTGAAGCCAAGCGCGGCGCCTTCATGCAATTGCGGCTCGATCTCGCGATAGAGCGCGGCATGGATCTCGTCCGGCGCCAGCATCATGACGACGTCCGCTGAGCGAACGGCATTCTCGATGAGGTCGGCCATCAGGCCGGCGGCCTCCACCTCCGTCGAGGTCGACGATTCGCCGCGAAGACCAACGACTACGTCGATT
>CBHTSV010000291.1:0-2965 GCA_966095215.1 uncultured Sphingomonas sp.
TTCATGGACCCGCGGGGCGCTCGGCAGAATGCCGCCCGCGGCGCCGACCTCCGCTACGACCTCGAGCTGAGCCTCGAAGAAGCGTTTACCGGAGTCGAGAAGACGATTCGCGTGGAAGCGATGGCTCAGTGCGGCACTTGCGACGGCCGCGGCTGCACCGGTCTCGACCGCTGCACCAGCGCTTGCTCCACCTGCGGTGGAATGGGCAAGGTCCGCGCGCAGCAGGGCTTCTTCGTAGTCGAGCGGACGTGCCCAAGCTGTCGCGGAAGCGGCGAGACCATCAGCAATCCCTGTCCGACGTGCCACGGCGAGGGCCGCGCCCTCACGCAGCGCAGGCTCTCGGTGAAAATTCCGGCAGGGGTCGACGAGGGGACCCGGATCCGCGTCGCCGCCGAAGGCGAGGCTGGAGTTCGGGGAGCCGCAAGCGGCGACCTGTACCTGTTCGTCCACATGAAGCATCACCCGATCTACGCGCGTGAGGGAACGACGCTTGTTGCGGACTGCCCCGTCAGCTTCACGACTGCCGCGCTCGGCGGGTCCATCAGCCTTCCCGGGGCCGACGGGAACAAGGTCGACATCAAGATACCGGCCGGCGTTCAGTCGGGCGAGCAGCTGCGGCATCGCGGTGCAGGGATGAGCGTGCTCAACGGGCGCGGACGTGGCGACCTCGTCGCGCGCATTCTGGTCGAGACGCCGACTCACATGTCGGCCAAGCAGAAGAAGATTCTCGAAGAGTTCCGCGAAACGGAAACGGGCGACGAATGCCCGGCGGCGAAGGGCTTCTTCACCCGCGTCCGAGAGATGTTCGGCGGCTGATCAGCCGTTCTTCAACTCATCGATTTCCAGGCGCATCGCGAAGAGCTGGGCGAATAGCTCGGCGGCAGCGTGGAGCTCGAAGCTCGGCGCTCGCGCCGTTCGGTTTTCACAGCAGAATTCGCCGCTGTTTCCGTTCGACTTGAACGGCACGCGCAGGATCGACCGAATTCCGTCGGCTCCAAGCTTGTTCCGTTGCTCCCTGGCCGGAGCACGCATGAGCGCGTCGGCTGCCGAAGTCTCCTCCGCATCTCGCGGGAAAAGCGGGACCCCGTCGGTCTCGCCATCGGCGATGATCACCGGCAAATCGGCGGGATCGGCGACGCTGGCGAACGCCCCGCGGCTGCTCTCGGCTCGGCGCTCGCCGAAGCTGAGCGTGACCCGGTCATATCCGGTCAGCGCGCGCATGCGCCTGCAGCCGCCGTCGAGCAGGGCCTGCCCGCTGTTGTCCGCGAGGCCGGCAATCAATCCGCCTACGCTCCCGAATGCCTCGCCAAAACCCTCGCCGGGCGAAGGCACGCCTTCGAGCAGCACGCGACCGTCGCGGAGCTGAAAGGCGATGTCGAACAGGTCCGGCTCATCGGTCAGCCGAACGGCATAGGCCCGCGCGATTCCGGTCGTTCCGCTCAACCGCGAAAAGAGATTGCGGATATCGTGCAGCGTCTGCGCGCGGACGAAGCGTTCCAGCGGCTCGTCGATCAGCGTGACGTGCGATTCGCCCAGCAGGCGGTGCACGTTCTCCGACGCTCGAAGTACGATCCAGTCGAGCGACAGCTCGAGCAGGAAGCCGCCGGGCTGGATGCAGTCGACCTCGGGTGCACGCGGCTGCGCGGCAACGTCCGCCTGCATCTCGTCCACGCTTTCCATCGGCCCCCCGTTATCTGGTTAGCGAGAGTGCTACTTTCTTCGCCTTTTTCCAAGGCTTGTCTGTCAGGAGCCGAATACTCGATCGAATATCGTGTCGACGTGCTTCAGATGGTAGTCGAGGTCGAACAACGCATCGAGCTGCTCGGCCGATAGGCGCTGCGACACGTCGGCGTCGGTCTTCAGAAGGTCGAGCAGCGAGAGTTGCCCATCTGATTCCCAGACCTTCATCGCGTTGCGCTGGACGAGCGCATAAGCCTCCTCGCGGCTGACGCCCGCCTGCGTCAGCGCCAGAAGCACCCGCTGCGAATGGATGAGGCCGCCCATTCGGTTGAGGTTCTTCTCCATCCGCTCGGGGTAGACGACGAGCTTGTCGACGACGCCCGTCAGCCGCGCGAGCGCGAAGTCGAGCGTGATCGTCGCGTCGGGTCCGATGAATCGCTCAACCGAGGAATGGGAGATGTCTCGCTCATGCCACAGCGCGACATTCTCCAGCGCCGGCGTCACATAGCCGCGCACCATCCGCGCGAGGCCGGTGAGGTTCTCGGTCAGCACCGGGTTGCGCTTGTGCGGCATCGCCGAACTGCCCTTCTGGCCCGGCGAGAAATATTCCTCGGCCTCGAGCACTTCGGTGCGCTGCAAGTGGCGGACTTCGGTCGCCAGCCGCTCGATCGACGAGGCGATCACGCCCAGTGTCGCGAAATATTGAGCGTGGCGGTCTCGGGGGATGACCTGGGTCGACACTGGTTCAGCGGCGAGGCCCAGCTCCGCCGCGACATGCTCTTCCACTTCCGGAGGAACATTGGCGAAGGTGCCGACGGCGCCCGAGATAGCGCACGTCGCGATTGCGTCGCGGGCGGCAGCGAGCCGGTCGCGGTTGCGGGAGAATTCCGCATATGCCTGCGCGAGCTTCAGTCCGAATGTCGTCGGCTCTGCGTGAATACCGTGGCTGCGGCCGATGGTCGGCGTAAGCTTGTGCTCGAACGCTCGGCGCTTCAGCACCGCGAGCAGCTCGTCGATGTTGCGGATCAGCAGCTCAGCCGCCTGCTTCAGCTGCACCGCGATCGCCGTGTCGAGCACGTCGGAGCTGGTCATCCCCTGGTGCAGCCAGCGCCGCTCGGGCCCCAGCTTCTCGCCCGCCCAGGTGAGGAAGGCGATCACGTCATGCTTGGTGACCGCCTCGATCTTGTCGATCGCCTCGATGTCGATCTCGCCGAGCACGTCGCGATCATAAGCCGCGCGGATCGTCGTCGCGTCCTCGGCCGGGATCATGCCGATCCGCCCCATT
>CBHTSV010000292.1:0-2541 GCA_966095215.1 uncultured Sphingomonas sp.
TCGAGGTCCACGCTGAGCCCTGTATCGCGCCACCCGCGGGCACCGTCGAAGTTGGCAAGACCGTCGCGGAGCGCCTGCGCTGCGGCGTCCTGCATCGTCGGGTCCATCGAGCTACGGACCCACAAGCCGCCCGCGTAGAGACTGTTCGGTCCGTCCTTCCCGGCCTCGCCGAACTGCTTGATCAGCTCGCGGCGGACCTCTTCCATGAAATAGCCGCCCTGCTGGTGGAACTTTTCGTTGCTGCCGTAGCGAATCGTCCCGAGCGGGGTTGCGGCCGCCGCCGTCCACTGCTCCTCCTTGATGTAGCCGTTCCGGTACATCTCGCGGAGCACGTAGTTGCGGCGGTCGAGCGCCTTCTGCGTCGCGCGGACGGGATCGTAATTGGCCGGAGCCTTGGGAAGCACGGCAAGGTAAGCGGCCTCGGGCAGTGTCAGCTCGTTGACGTCCTTGTCGAAATAGGCGCGCGACGCTGCCTGGACGCCATAGGCGTTGCGGCCGAGGAAGATCGAATTGAGATAGATTTCGAGGATTTGCTGCTTCGACAGCGTGGACTCGAGCCGGAAGGCGAGGATCGCCTCGCGGATCTTGCGGCCGACATTGTAGCTGGAATCCTTCAGCAGATATTTGGCGACCTGCTGGGTGATCGTCGAACCGCCCTTGGCCCGTCCGCCGCCGGTCACGCTCTTCTTGGTGAAGTCGGCGACCGCTCCAAGCAGGCCGGTGAAATCGATGCCGTGATGCTGGAAGAAGCTCTTGTCCTCGGCCGAGATGAACGCCTGGACGACCATCGGGGGGTATTCGTCATAGGACAGTTCCACCCGGCGCTCGCGGGCGAATGTCTGGACCGGGGTGCCGTCATAGCCACGGACATTCGTCGGCAAGTCCGGCTGGTAGGCAAGAAGCGTCTGCGACGACGGCAGCCCGCTCGCGAAATAGATCCAGACGGCTGCGAACAATGCGAAAAGGCCGAGTCCGGCCCAGGTCACCCGGCGGACCCACTGGCGCTCCCACCACGGGTCGATCCGCTCGTGAACCCTCTCATTGAAGGCGACGAGATCGGGGAGTTGCCAGTCGGGAACGTTCAGACGCTCGAACTTCATTGGCCGGAGCGTCTAGCCTTTTCGCTGAAGTGCGGGAAGCCGGTAACGAGTTTAACGCCGCGACCGCGCCGCGACGTCGGCTTCGATCGCCTGGGCGAGCGCCAGCACGATCTTCGACCGGTGCTCGGGCGAACGCAGCAGCGCCTCGTCGTCGACATTGCTGATGTAACCGGCCTCGAACAGCACCGCGGGAGTGTCGGCGCGGCGCAGCACGTGGAAAGCAGCGAACTTGTGCGGATCCGGGCGAAGCTCGAACCGGCCGGCCGACTTGCCGACCAGCCGGGCCGCGAAATCCGCCGATGCGTTCATTTCGGAGCGCGCCGTCAGGTCGGCGAGGATCGAGGTGACAGAGCCCGAGCTGCCGGCTTCAGCGACAGCACCGAAATTCTGCGATGCGGCGAAGCGCGCCGCTTCGGCATCCGAAGCGACGTCGGAAAGCGAATAGACGCTCGCGCCTCGGGCCAGCGGGTTGGGCGCGCTGTCGGTGTGCAGCGACACGAACAGGCTGGCGCCCATCCGCCGCGCGAGGTCCGCGCGCTCCTCCAGCGTGAGATAACGGTCGTCGTCGCGGGTAAGCGCGACGCTGACGCGCCCGCGCTTCACCAGCTGGTCGAGAAGCTCGCGCGAGATGGCGAGCGTCAGCTCCTTTTCCTTGACGTCGCCTGAGACGCTGGTCGCCCCGGGATCGCGGCCGCCATGGCCCGCATCGAGGACGATGATCGGACGGCCGGCTGCATTCGGCGCGCCGTAGATATGGTTGGTCACCGCCGCAGGGATCGCGACCGTCAGGCTCGCCTGCCGGGCCTCGCCGAGCACGGCCGCGGCCTCGCTCGCCGAAGCGGCCCCGCTCCCGCTGGAGCCGATCGCGAGAAACAGGCCGACCCCGGCGACGCTTGTCAGCGCAACCCCGGCCAAAGCCCGTCGGTCAGCCAGCCAATCTTTCACCCGCGTCGCCAAGTTATTGAACCTGAACGCATAGTATCATGCCAAAATGGTTAAAGCGAAATTATCCACGTTTTCCGCCGCTGCCGAACCGTGCCGCGGTTGCGGCGCAAAGATGCCGGTGCTAACCGCAGCAGCGATCTTCGGCACTTTTCCGAAGAATTCGTGCCACGGCAAGTGCGAAATCCGCGGCATCACGAGGTTGAAGCTTGCATGACGCCATACCACGCCCCTCGTCCGCTCTTTTCCAAGGCGGCGGGCGCGCTTTCCGCGAATAGCCGCGGAATGGCCGTGCGAGCAGCAGCACTTTCCATGAATCCCGCCATCGCCCCCGGCCCGGAAGCCGCAAGCGTGGCCCCAGTCATGGCGCGCCGCCGGCCAGTCCGGCTCAGCGAGCGCGCCCGGAGAAATCTTAATGTCCATGCGCATGCTAATCGACGCGCGCCACCCGGAGGAAACCCGGGTCGCGGTCGTCAAAGGGAACCGGATCGAAGAGTTT
>CBHTSV010000293.1:0-2428 GCA_966095215.1 uncultured Sphingomonas sp.
AGGTCGGCAACGGCGAGCTCGGCAACGCGGTATCCCGCCGCGAGCGCCGTCGGGCTTTGGAACGTTCCGTCGCCATTGCCGAGATAGAACGCCACGTGCCGGCCTTCAGTGAGGCCGATGAGCGCGTGCCCGATCTCGATCCGACCTACGTCTTCGACCCGGACACGACGATGGCCATCTGCGCCGGCTTCTCGAAGAACCGCCGCGTCATGGTCCAGGGCTATCACGGCACGGGCAAGTCGACCCACATCGAGCAGGTGGCGGCGCGGCTCAACTGGCCGATGCTCCGAATCAATCTCGACGCGCACATCAGCCGCATCGACCTCGTCGGCCGCGACGCGATCGTGCTCCGTGAGGGTCAGCAGGTGACCGAGTTCCGCGAAGGGCTCCTGCCATGGGCGCTCCAGCACCCGGTGGCGCTCGTCTTCGACGAATATGACGCCGGCCGCCCGGACGTGATGTTCGTGATCCAGCGCGTGCTGGAGGCCGAGGGCAAGCTGACGCTACTCGACCAGAATCGCGTGATCCGGCCGAACCCCTGGTTCCGGCTCTTCGCGACGACCAACACGGTCGGTCTCGGCGACACGACCGGCCTCTATCACGGCACGCAAGCAATCAATCAGGGACAGATGGACCGCTGGAACATCGTCACCACGCTCAATTACCTGCCCGCCGCGACGGAGGCGCAGATCGTCCTCGCCAAGTCCGGCGAGTATGACGAACCCGACGGCAAGCAGGTCGTCGAGAAGATGATCAAGGTCGCGGACCTCTCGCGACAAGGCTTCATCAATGGCGACATCTCGACCGTGATGAGCCCGCGCACGGTGATCAGCTGGGCGCAGAACGCGCACATCTTCGGGGATATCGGATACGCGTTCCGGGTCTCGTTCCTCAACAAGTGCGACGAGTCCGAGCGGCCGCTGATCGCCGAATATTATCAGCGGGTGTTCGGCGAGGACCTGCCGGAGAGCGTGGTCGGAAAGGCCTGAGGCCGCATGGCCGAGCGCATCGACCTGTTCCGCCGCGCGCTCGCGGGCGCCACGCGGGCGATCGGCAGGGACCCCGAGGCCGACGTCGTCTTCGCCACCGAAGCCGCGCCACAGTCGGGCAAGACAGCACGCGTGCCGTCCCCCGGGCCGGCGCTCGAACGGAAGCTGGTCGCCGAGGCTCGCGGCGCGGCCGACGCAGTTGGCCTCCGGCTGCGTTATCACGATTCGAAGCTCCATTCGGCGAACGCTCCGGCCGACGTCGACGCGCGGGCGGTCTTCGACGCGCTCGAAACTGCGCGCGTCGAGGCGCTCGGCGCGCGCTCGATGGGCGGCATCCGCGAGAATCTTGCGCACCTGACCGACGCCCGGGTCCGAAGCGACGCAATCGTCCGTGCGCGCAACGCCGAGGAGGTCCCACTCGCGACCGCGGTCGGCCTCATCGCCCGCGAGCGTCTGACCGGTGAAGCGCCGCCCAAGGCCGCTCTCTCCGGCCTCAGGCTGATCGCTCCGTGGATCGAGGACAAGGCGGCCGCCGAACTCGACGCGCTGGCCCTCACCTTGGACGACCAGGCGGCGTTCGCGCGTCTTTCCCGGCGGCTGCTGGAGGATCTCGACCTCGCGTCCGCCGAGGAGCCGAGCGAGGAGCAGCCGGAAGAGGGTGGCGAGGAAGAGGAGGGTGAACAGGGCGGAACTGAAGACACGCCGGAGGAAGGCGGAGAGGGATCGCCGGAAGCCGGCGACATGGAGATGCGCGGCGAGGACGCCGAGGAAGGCTCGGCGGACGAACGCGGCTCCGAGCAGATGGAGATGGGCGACGAGGATGCCCTCGCTGGCGACGAATTCAGCGAGAGCGTGTTCGCCTCGCCCGGCCGCCGCAACTGGGAGCTGGCGCCCGCGAGCGACTACAAGGCCTTCACCACCCGCTTCGACGAGATCGTGGAGTCCGAAGAGCTGTGCGACGAGGAGGAGCTGGGCCGGCTGCGCGCTTACCTCGATCAGCAGATGGGCGGTCTGTCGAACGTCGTCACCCGCCTCGCCAACCGGCTTCAGCGGCGGCTGCTCGCGCAGCAGGCGCGGAGCTGGGACTTCGACCAGGAGGAGGGGCTGCTCGATGCGGCGCGTCTCGCCCGGGTCGTCGTCAGCCCGGCCCATTCGCTGAGCTACAAGATCGAGCGCGACACCGAGTTCAAGGACACCGTCGTCTCGCTGCTGATCGACAATTCGGGCTCGATGCGCGGCCGCCCGATCGCCATCGCCGCAATCTGCGGGGACATCCTCGCCCGTACCCTGGAGCGCTGCGGCGTGGCGACCGAGATCCTCGGCTTCACCACCCGCGGCTGGAAGGGCGGCCAGAGCCGCGAGGCGTGGCTCGCCGCCGGCAAGCCGCCGAATCCCGGGCGCCTGAACGACCTGCGCCACATCGTCTACAAGTCGGCCGA
>CBHTSV010000294.1:0-2113 GCA_966095215.1 uncultured Sphingomonas sp.
CATGCCCAGCCGACGCTGTCGTCGAGCATTGCGAACGGCTCACCGGCTTCGAGCTCGCACAGGACTTTCGTGTCGTCTGCGGCGGTCGAAAGCAGCGGCGTCCGTACGGCGACCAGGCGATCCACCGGCTCGGCATAATGCGACGCAATCACCTGCGCCGCGAGCGCGACGTCGGCGAGGTCGTTGCGATAGGCGTTATGCTCGGGATCGGGCAGGTCGGAAGGGCCGCTGAGAGCGAAGCACTCAGCGCTGGTGCGCGTAGGCCGGCGCCTGGCCGATGATTGGCCGGTGGGCCGCGGAGCCGTCGCCCTCGCGGAGGTTGCGCTTGAACCCTTCAAGAAATTCTGCCCCGCTATTCGTACGGACGACGAACACGTTGCGCCGGTCGTCCTGATCCCGTTCGCGGCGCAGATAGCCGAGCGCGCCGAGCGTGTTCAAGGCGCGCGTGACGACGGGCTTGGAAACGCCGAGAATCCTCGCCAGCCCCCGCACCGTGTGCGGGCCCGGGGTCAGGTACACCAGCATCAGCAGCGCCATTTGCCGGTTCGTGAGATCCGGCTCACCCGAACGGACATAGGCGATAAGCGCCTTCATCCAGCCGGTAAGCGATACCTCGCTCATAGCCGTTCGTCTCCGTCCCATGCCGCGTAATGCCCAAGTACACCGGTAAGGACGCGAAATGTTGCAGGCGAGTGACCCCAAAAACCCGGATTTTTCTGCGAATTGCAGTTTCAGGCCTGTAAGTAACGGCTCTCGAGCAGTGCAAAGACGGTACGGAGGCCAAGCGCGTCGCCGCCCTTCGGGCGCCCCGGCTTGGCCGCATCCCGCCACGCATAAGTGTCGAAATGCGCCCATGAAATTTCGTCGGGGACGAACTTCTTGAGGAACATGGCCGCGGTGATGCAGCCGGCCATCGGCGAACCGGAAGCGTTCGCCACGTCGGCGATGTCGCTCTTCAGCATCTCGTCATAGGGTTCCCATAGCGGCATCCGCCACACGGGGTCCTCGACCTCGCGGGCCGACGCTTCGAGCGAGCCCGCCAGCTCGTCGCGATTGGAGAACATGGCGGGGAGGTCGGGGCCGAGCGCGATGCGCGCTGCGCCGGTCAGGGTCGCGAGATCCACGATCAGCTCGGGCTGGCCCTCGGCAGCCTTGTCGAGCGCATCGGCGAGGATGAGCCTGCCTTCGGCGTCCGTATTGTCGATCTCGACGAACAGGCCCTTTCGCGATTTCACGATGTCGCCGGGACGATAGGCGCCTTCCGACACGGCGTTCTCGACCGCCGGGATGAGCAGGTGCAGCCGGACCGGCAGCTTTCCGCCCATGATCAGGCGAGCCAGCGCCAGCGCGTGCGCCGCACCGCCCATGTCCTTCTTCATCAGCCGCATTCCGGCGGCCGGCTTCAAGTCGAGGCCGCCACTGTCGAAGCAGACGCCTTTCCCGACGATTGCGATGCGCGGGTCGTCCGGCTTGCCCCATTCGAGCTCGATGAGGCGCGGCGCGCGCTCGGCCGACGCGGCGCCTCCGACTGCGGCGATCAACGGATAACCGTCGGCCAGCTCCTTGCCGGAAATCACATTCACCTTCGCCGCCGAACGAGCCGCCTCGTCGCGCACCGCCTGCTCGAGCTCGGCAGGCCCAAGCTGCATCGCGGGTGTGTTGACGAGATCGCGGACGAGCACCATGGCCTCTGCCAGCAGCACGATCCCGTCGATCCTCGCCGGCTCTCCGGTGACGAGCACCCGCGCTCTGCGCTCCGGCTGCTCCTTCTTGGACCGGTAATCGTCGAAGCGGTGCTGGCCGAGCAGCCAGCCGAGCATCGCCTTGCCGGGCTCGCCGCTCGCGAGCTTGTAGGTCCCCTCCGGCAGGCTCTCGCCGAGCTTTGCCATGCACCAGGGCGAAAGCTCGGCCGCATTCTTGACCGCGCTCACCACCTCGAAATCGCCGCCCCGCGGAAGCAGCACGTAGGCGAAGCCCTCCGTCCCGTCGAAACGATGGGCCTGGAGGAGCGCCCGGTCCTCGGCGGGGCGCTTCTTCACCCAGCCGTCAAAGCTGTCCTTGTCGACCAGGTGGACGGTGCGTGCCTTCTGCCCACGGTCTGCGGCGAGGAGAG
>CBHTSV010000295.1:0-1975 GCA_966095215.1 uncultured Sphingomonas sp.
GACGCGGCCGAAGACCTTGTCCCCGATGGACATGAGCGGCAGCGACCTCGAGCAGACTGTTGCCGAACAGGAAGGCGCGCCCGCGAAGCAGGCCGAAGCCGCCAGTGAGCCCACTACGCCTGCGCCGGCCGTGTCGGCTCCAGCACATCCGAAAGTCGCCAAGCCGCAGCCGCGGCTATGGCCCGCAACCGAAAGCACGGGAGCGTCCGGGCGAATCGTCCGCATCGGCTCGTTTGGCAGTCGGCAGCAGGCAAAGCTCGGTTGGCGCCGCATGCAGCGTGTCTACCCTGCGGTCGCGCGTCTCCCCGCCACGGTCGTTTCCGATCGCAATTCGCACGGCCGGGTCTTCTATCGTTTCCAGATCGGCACAACCTCCCAGGCGCATTCCGAGGTGCTGTGCCAGCGGATGGAAAAGATGCTCCGCTTTAGCTGCGCTGTTGTGGGCTTGCCCTGGAAAGCTAAAGTCGAACGGTGACCGACCAGCGTACGGAGTATGACGAGCAGCTGCCCTGGCTTCAGGCGGTTGAGGATGAAGATGAGCCGCAAGGGCTGTCGGCGCGGAAGATGCTCGCTGCACTTCTGGTTGTGCTACTTGCGGCGGCGCTGGTTGGCGCGACCTTCTTCTGGCTCGGCCGCCGCGATGCCGAGGTGAACGGCCCGCCCGAGCTGATCCGCGCAGAACCGGGACCTTACAAGGTCAAACCGCCAAATCCCGGCGGGCTCGATGTCGCGGGCGAAAGCCAGACGGCTTTCGAGACCAGCGCAGGCGAGGACAAAGACGCGCAGCTCGATCTCAATGCACTACCTGAAGAGTCCGTGGCGAAAGCCAAGGAGACGCCGGAGACGGCTCCGAAGCACATTCCGCCGAACGAGACCAAGGTCCCGGTGCAGCCCGAACCCAAGCCGACGGGCGCTCCCGGCAGCGTGATCCAGATCGGGGCCTTCGCCAACCAGGCGCAGGCCGAGCGCGCCTGGTCCGCCCTCTCGGCGCGCTTCCCGTCGATTGCGAGCATGAGCAAGATGATCATGCCATTCTCGGGCGGCATCCGGCTGCGGGCGGGCGCGGGGTCGGCGGCCGAGGCCAGGCAGGCATGCCAGATGCTGAAGGCCGCGGGCGAGAACTGCTTCGTCGCTCGATGATGCAGGCGGCCATCTACGGACTCGAAGGGCTTGAGCTGAGCGACAGCGAGCGCTCGTTCTTCATCGACGCCGAGCCTGCTGGCTTCATCCTGTTCCGGCGCAATTGCGAGAGCCGCGAGCAGGTGCTGCGGCTCACGGATTCGCTTCGCGACCTGTCGGGTCGGCCCGATCTGCCCATCCTTATCGACCAGGAAGGTGGGCGGGTCGCGCGCATGAAGCCGCCCGAATGGCCGGCATTCCCTGCCGCCGAGCGCTTTGCTTTGCTGTGGGACACGGCGCCGTCATCGGCGATCGAGGCAGCACGGTCGAATGCCCGCGCCATCGCGCTGACGCTCCGCGCGTGCGGCGTCAACGTCAATGCACTGCCGCTGCTCGACGTCCGTCAGGAGGGCGCCAGCGACATCATCGGCGATCGCGCGCTCGGCGCTGAGCCGATTCAGGTTGCCGCGCTCGGCCGCGCGGTGCTCGACGGCATGGCGTCCGCCGGCGTTGTCGGGATCATCAAGCACATGTCCGGCCATGGCCGCGCGCTGGTCGACAGCCACAAGGAATTGCCGGTTGTCACCGCGACCGCGGAACAGCTGGAAACCGACCTCGAGCCGTTCGAGCGGCTGGCCTCGGCCCCGATGGGGATGACGGCGCATGTCGTCTACGAGGCATGGGACCCGGAGCGCCCGGCGAGCCTCTCGCCGATAGTGATCGGCGAGATCATCCGCGGGCGGATCGGCTTCGATGGATTCCTAATGAGCGACGATCTCGGGATGGAGGCGCTCGCAGGTGATTTCGGAAGCCGCGCCGCCGGCGTCGTGGCGGCCGGATGTGACGTTGCGCTCCA
>CBHTSV010000296.1:0-1638 GCA_966095215.1 uncultured Sphingomonas sp.
CCTCGATCGCGGCTCCGGCGCCGAGCAGCGGCTCGAGATTGCCCAGCGTCAGCGGACGGCCACGCACGGCCACGTCCCATGCCCAGTCCGGCCGCGCGAGCACCTGCCGCATGCGGCTCGCTTTGCCGCGGATCGAGCCCGAGAGGCCCGAGCGATAATCGCGGTAACGGGTTCCGGGGACGGCCAGGTCGACGGTCAGGAGCAGCGCTCCGCATCCGGCGTTGCGCGCCTGAGCGATCATATCGCTGACGAAGCCGCGGTCCTTGACGATGTACAGCTGGAACCAGGGCGGGCCTGCGCCTCTCGTCACTTCGCCAATGGAGCAGGCGCTGAGCGTCGATAGCGCCAGCGGGATACCTGCAGCCGACGCTGCTTTCGCCGCCTGTACTTCGCCCCGACGGGCATAGAGGCCTGACAGTCCGACTGGGCCAAGGCCCACCGGCATCGCCCAGCGCTGGTCGTACAGCTCGGTCGAAAGATCGATCGAGGAAACATCGCGAAGCACCCGCTGCCTCAGCGCGACGGACTGCAGATCCTGGACATTCCGCCGAAGAGTCACTTCGTCGTAGGAGCCGCCATCGAGATATTCGAACAGGAAATGCGGCAGCCGCGCCTTGGCGAGCGCGCGATAATCGCTGACGGAAGCCGCTTTCCTCATCCCGGCTAGTGGCATTGCAGGCACTGCTGATCATCGCAAGATCGGGACGATGCGACGCAGGCTTCTTTTGCAGTCAGGCGCTAAGTCCTAGATGGCACGCCAAGCTCGAAAGGAGACGCCTCATGGTCGAACAGCTGCGCATGGATATCACCAGGCTCGCGCCCGAAGCCTACAAGCACCTGCTCGCTCTCGAGCAGGCCGTCGCCTCGAAGGTCGACCGGAGGCTGCTTCACCTGGTCAAGCTGCGCGCGTCCCAGATCAACGGCTGCGCCTTCTGCATCGGAATGCACACCGATGAGGCGCTTCGCGACGGCGAGAAGCCCGAGCGGCTGCTGCTCCTCGACGCCTGGCACGAGAGCTCGGCCTTCAGCGAAAAGGAACAGGCCGCCCTCGAGTGGGTCGAGGAAATCACGCTGATCGCCGAGAGCCATGCGCACCAGGAGGCCTTCAACGGCCTCAAGCGCTTCTTCTCTGAGGAGGAAATCGCTCACCTCACGCTGGCGGCGGCCGTGATCAACACGTGGAACCGGATCGCGATCCCGTCGCGCGCGCAATATGACCCGGCAATGTTCGGGCGTGTGGCGCACGCGCCCAAGGTGGAGGAACCCGCCTAGCTCGCGAAGCCGGGGTCGAGCCGGTATGCCTTCCGCTTGAGCGCCGGCCAGGCAAGCAAATTGGCGGCGAGCGGGAGCCCGATCGCGCCTTGCTGGGCCGTGATCTCGGGCGAGCCCTGCGGCGGGTTGCTGATGTTATCCCCGGCCGACAGCGCCATCACCTGCGCCTGGCACGCCCGCTCAAGATAATAGAGGCGAATGAAGCATTCACCGACGTTCTTGCCCACCGCGAGCGTGCCGTGGTTGCGCAGGATCATCGCATTCCTGGTGCCGAGGTCCGCGACCAATCGCTCGCGCTCGTCGAGGTCGACGGCGACCCCCTCATAATCGTGGAAAGCCACGTCGCCCCTGATCAGCATCGCCGTT
>CBHTSV010000297.1:0-4490 GCA_966095215.1 uncultured Sphingomonas sp.
AGCGTGACGGGGGCCGTGGTCATGAACCCGCTTTGACGCGCACTGCCGCGCGTGCCAAGCCGCGTCCGAAATGGAAGAGGTCTCGAAGCTGATCTCTGCGGCCGAGCAGCAGCTTGGCCCGAAAGCGGTCATTACCGATCCCGGAGAGATCGAGCCGTGGGTGACGGACTGGCGGGGTCGCGTGCACGGCGCGGCACCCGCCATGCTCGCGCCGGCTTCGACCGAGGAAGTTGCCGCGATCGTGAAGCTCGCCGCGGAGCATCGCGTGCCGCTCGTGCCGCAGGGAGGAAACACCGGCATGGTCGCAGGCGCGACTCCGCCGGCGGACGGAAGCGCGATACTGCTTTCGATGCGACGCATGAACCGAATCCGGTCGATTAGCGCGGACAACCGGCTGGCGATCGCGGAAGCCGGGGTTGTGCTCGCGACGCTGCACGAGGCGGCCCACGAAATCGGCATGCGCTTTCCGCTGACGCTGGGAGCGCGGGGGAGCTGCACGATCGGAGGCCTCACCTCCACCAATGCGGGAGGAACCCAGGTGCTGAAGTTCGGCACGATGCGCTCGCTGATTGCGGGTGTCGAGGCCGTGCTCCCGGACGGCTCGATCCACAGCGGCCTGTCAGGCCTCAAGAAGGACAACCGCGGCTACAGCCTCGATCAGCTGCTGATCGGTGCGGAAGGGACCCTCGGCGTCGTCACCGCGGTCGCGCTTCGGCTCGTCCCGGAGATTGCCGGACGCGCGGTCGCCTGGGCAGGCGTCCAAAGCCCTGCGCGTGCGCTGGATCTACTCCGCTTCCTCGAGGCGCACACGAACAGCATCGAAGGCTTCGAGCTGGTGCCGGCGGATTCACTGCAGCTGGTGCTGAAGCACATCCCCGCAACGCGAGCTCCGCTCGATGGGGAGCATAAGTGGAACGTGCTGGTCGAAGCGACCACGGCCGATCCGAACGCAGATATTTCGGCTGAGCTCGAACGTCTTCTGGGCGACGCGCTCCAGCAAGGAATCATTGCGGACGCGGTGATTGCTTCGAGCGAGGCGCAGGCTGAAGCCTTATGGCGGATTCGCGATGCAATCTCGGAGGCCGAGCGAGCCGAGGGCCAGACACTTGCGCACGACATTTCCGTGCCGGTGGCCGACATGCCGCGCTTCATCATTGAAGCGAAGCAGCAGGTTGAGTGGAGTTTCCCCGGTGTGATCGGGAGCGGCTTCGGTCACCTGGGCGACGGCAACATCCATTTCCACGTCCGCGCGGCGAGCCACGCAGCGCCCGATTGGTATGAACGCGAAGGCGAGGCGATCATGCGCATGGTCGACGATCTCGTCACCGCCGCTGGAGGCTCGATTTCCGCGGAGCACGGCATCGGCCAGCTCAAGCTGCACGAGCTGGAGCGCCTCGCGCCGCCCGGCCGCATCCACGCCCTGCGCGCGATCAAGCAGGCACTCGACCCGCTCGGCATCATGAATCCCGGGAAACTGGTTCCGTAACTGGCGCGCCCGGCAGGACTCGAACCTGCGACCCCAAGCTTAGAAGGCTCGTGCTCTATCCAGCTGAGCTACGGGCGCGCGTTGGGGAAGAAGTAACCGCAATTGCCGCGGAGCGGAACTGCGTGGGCGTTCATATGGTGTTCAACGGACTCTGCAATTGTAGCGCGGCAAGGGGGTAATCATGCGTAAGGTTCATTTGGCGATTGCGGCCGCTCTTCTCGCCTCGTCGGCTGCCGCCCAGGCGACGACCGTCATCATCTACATCGATCCGATGACGCTCGATCACTACACGAAGGTCATCGACACTCCCGGACCCGATCGCGCGATGATGTGCATGGCCCCGCCTGCCGTCAGCAACTGCAAGCAAATTCCGCTGAGGCGCGCCCGCTAGGCGACCGCTTCGAGCAGCCCTTCGAAGAGCCTTCGGCCGTCGGTCCCGCCGTGCGCGGGTTCCACCACCCGTTCGGGGTGCGGCATCAGGCCGAGCACATTGCCCGCATCATTGAGAATCCCGGCGATGTTGCGCGCCGAGCCGTTGACCTGATCGAGGTAGCGGAAGGCGACGCGGCCTTCGCCTTCGAGCCGGTCCAGCGTCGCCTCATCGGCCTGGTAGTTGCCGTCATGATGCGCGACGGGGAAGCTGATCTCCTCACCCGCGTCATAGCCCGCGGTGAAGAGGCTCTGACTGTTCTCGACGCGCAGCGGGACCGGCCGGCAGACGAAGCTCAATCGGGCGTTGCGCATCAGCGCTCCGGGAAGAAGGCCCGCCTCGGTCAGGACCTGGAAGCCGTTGCAGACGCCGATCACCGGCACTCCGCGACCCGCCGCGTCCTTGACAGCCTGCATGATGGGCGAGCGCGCCGCCATGGCGCCGGAGCGTAGATAATCGCCGTAGGAGAAGCCGCCCGGAATGCCGACGAAGTCGGTGCCCTCGGGAAGATCAGCCTCCTTGTGCCAGACCATCGCCGGCTTGCGACCGGTGACGAGCTCAAGCGCCGTCGCGAGGTCGCGATCGCAATTGGATCCCGGAAAGACGATGACGGCGCTCTTCATGCATTCTCCAGCCGTTCGATCCGGAAGTTCTCGATGACAATATTCGCGAGCAATTTCCGGCACATATCCTCAATGTCGGAATCGCTCGTCCCGTCGGCAAGGTCGAGCTCGATCATCTTGCCCGCGCGGACGTCGTTGACGCCCGAGAAGCCGAGTCCTTCCAAGGCATGGTGGATGGCTTTGCCCTGCGGGTCCAGGACGCCGGGTTTCAGCGTGATGAAGACGCGCGCTTTCATGTCGCAACCTTAGGATGGAGGGTGACGCTGCGCCCTATGGATGCAAGGTGAAATAACGGCAAGCTTCACCATCTGTTTACCGCGCCGGGCGCATTTTTGAGGCGCGGGATTGCGCCCGCGAGTCCGCAGGGGGAAGGGCCTTCTATGGTCGTAGGCATCGCAATTGCCATGTTCGTGGCGCTGTTTGGATGGGGCGGGAGATATTTCGGCTGGGACGATCCGACCGGAAAAATCCAGCTCGCGCTGGCGACCAGCTTCATCCTCGGAATCATCGGCGGCTACAAAGCCAAGGGCTAATAGCCACTCAGCTCCGCAACCCGCCGGCGATGGTAATGGACATCGCCGAACAGCTCTCCGAGCACCGCCGTCCGCTTCATGAACAGGCCGATGTCATGCTCATCGGTCATTCCGATGCCGCCATGCATCTGCACGCCCTCTCGCGCGGCGAGAGAGGCGACGTCCGCCGCCTTCGCCTTTGCGACGGAGGCGTAGAGCTCCGCCCGCTCGTCGCCTGAATCGATGAACTGCGCGGCCTTGAACGCGGCAGCCCGAGCGATCTCGATTTCGCCGTAGAGATGCGCGGCGCGGTGCTGAAGCGCCTGGAACTCGCCGATCGCTTTGCCGAACTGCTTGCGCTGCTTGAGGTAATCGAACGTCATTGCCGACGCGCCCGCGGCGACGCCCACAAGCTCGGCGGCAGCGCCGGCCCGTCCGGCGTTGAGCGCGAGGGAGAGCGGCGCCCAGGCAGCGTCCACTTCGCCGAGGACCGCATCGGCATCCAGCGCAACATTTTCGAAAGTGAGCCGCGCGGCCTTCGAGCTGTCCACGAGCGTAGCGCTTTCGACGTTCAGCCCCGGCGCACCCTTTGGAACGGCGAAAAGCGTCAACCCGCCCGTTTCACCGGGTGAGCCGCCGGTGCGAGCCAGCGTCAGCACCATGTCGGCCGAATTGCCGTGAACGACGAACTGCTTGGCTCCATTGAGGACGAAGCCATTGCCCTGCCGCTTCGCTTCAAGGGCGGTCATGTCGGGCGCGTGGTTCGGCCCTTCGTCGGTCGCCAGCGCGAGCACCGCCTCGCCGGACATGATCTGCGGATACCAGCGCTCGCCATGCGCGGTTCCCTCGATGAGACGTGCGCCGACGACGGCGGTGGTGAGAAACGGCGAGGGCGTCAGGTTCCGCCCGATCTCCTCGAGCACCAGCGCGGCCTCGGTCGCGCCGAGGCCGAGCCCGCCGTGGCTCTCCGGAACGGCGATGCCGGTGAGGCCCAGCTCGCCGAACCGCTTCCAGAGCGCGGTGCCGTATCCGTCGGTACAGCCCGTATCGCGCCAGTGCCGCAGCTGCTTCGAAATCGCGCCTTCGTCTGCAAGGAAAGACGCCGCCGTGTCCTGGAGCATCTTCTGGTCTTCGGTGAGCAGGCTCATGCGCCGGGCAGTCCGAGGATGTGCTTGGCGACGATGTTGAGCTGGATCTCGCTGGTGCCGCCCTCGATCGAATTGCCTTTGGACCGCAGCCAGTCGCGGGCGGGCTTGCCGCTTTTGCTTCGCTCGCTGTCCCACTCGAGTGCATCCGAGCCGCCCGCCGCCATCACGAGCTCGTTGCGGCGCTTGTTCAGTTCCGTGCCCGCATATTTCATCATCGAGGGGCTGGCGGGGTGCGCCTCGCCCGCTTTCCACATGGCCGCGAAACGCTCGCTCATGGCGGCGAAGGCGAGG
>CBHTSV010000298.1:0-1842 GCA_966095215.1 uncultured Sphingomonas sp.
CTGAGGCAGGCGCCGACGAGGCGGCCGGGGCGTCCGTCGACCGGCGGCTCGCGATATTCGATGACATAAGTCCGGACGGGAGTCTGCTCGACCATGTCGGCGAAGTCGCTTTCGTCCATCTCGGCCATTCCGCCGCCGGGATGCCGCGCTGCGAGGTAGCGGCGAAGCAGGCTGTACTGCTCTTCGGTCGTCCAGGGCTTGCAGGCGGCGACCTCGAGGTCGGCGTGGCGGCGGAGAAGCTTGCGCTGCGTCGCGCTGGCCTGAAACTCGGCGGCGAGGACCCGGACCGAGATGCAGGCAGAGCAATCGATGCAGCTCGGGCGGTAGGCGACGGACTGGCTCCGGCGGAAGCCGATGCGGCCCAGGGCCTCGTTCAATTCGCTCGCGTGGCGGCCGCTGAGCTCGGTGAAAACCTTCCGCTCGACCTTGCCCGGAAGATACGGACACGGGCTCGGGTTCGTTACGAAGAATTTCGGGAAGCGGAATGGTGCGCTCACCCGCGGCCTCTCTTCATGGTTACGCAACTCTTTATGCGGCTGGTAAACGCCGAAGAAAAGAGTTTGGACGCGCGATTTTCGACGGAAAGTGCGCCCTGTCCCGCTCGGGGACAGGCAAATAGCCCGTTCCTGCTGTTTCTCAGTCCAGCGAAGCGCGTTCGACGCGGAAGCCCGCTGCTTCGAGTCGCTCGACCACATCGTCGATCGAGGCGGCATCGCGGGCCTCGCATTCAACCTCGATCATCGTGTCCTTGGCGGGCAGCCGGGTGAAGATCCGGCTGTGGTTGATCTCGATGACATTGACGCCAGCTTCGTAGACCTTGCTCGTGATCGCCGCGAGCGCTCCGGGCTGGTCCTTGGCGGCCACGTGCAGCCGGGCAATGCGGCCCTGCCGCACAAGATCGCGCACCAGGACATTGGCGAGTAAGTGCGTGTCGATATTCCCGCCGCAAAGGACCGTTGCGACCTTCTTGCCCTTGAAGCGGTCGGGGTCGGCGAGCATCGCCGCCAGGCCGGCCGAGCCGGCCCCTTCCACAACTGTCTTCTCGATCCCGACAAGCATCGCGACCGCGCGCTCCAGGTCGCGTTCCGAGACCAGCATCACGTCATTGGCATATTCACGCAGGATCCGGGACGTCAGCTCACCCGGTTGCTTGACCGCGATCCCTTCCGCGAGCGTGTCGCCGCCGAGCGGCAGGTGACAGTCCTGGATCGCGCATTTCATCGACGGATAGAGCTCCGCCTCGACGCCGATCATTTCGATGTCCGGCTTGATCGCGCGCGCCGCGATCGACACGCCTGACATCAGGCCGCCTCCGCCGATCGGTATGATGATCGTATCCAGATCCGGCGCATCCTCCAGCAGCTCCAGACCGAGCGTACCCGCGCCCGCGATGATCTGCGGATCGTCGAACGGATGGACGAATACAAAGCCCTTCTCCAGCGCCAGCTCGCGCGCCTTGGCATAGGCGTCGTCGAACATGTCGCCATGGAGAACGACCGCGGCACCGTGCCCCGCCGTCTGAGTGACCTTCACCGTGGGGGTGGTCGCCGGCATGACAATCGTCGCCGGGATGCCGAGCCGCTTCGCGTGATAGGCGACCGCCTGCGCATGATTGCCTGCCGACGCCGCGATCACTCCGCGCGAACGCTCGCCCTGATCGAGCTGCAGCAGTTTATTGAGGGCACCGCGCTCCTTGTAGGCGGCCGTGAACTGGAGGTTCTCGAACTTGAGCCAGACCTCCGCGCCGATGATCTCGGAGAGGGTCTGGCTGACGAGCATTGGAGTGCGGATGACCGAGCCCTTGATGCGCTCTGCGGCTGCGCGGATGTCGTCGATCGTCGG
>CBHTSV010000299.1:0-2983 GCA_966095215.1 uncultured Sphingomonas sp.
CGATGCCGCTGGCAATATTCTCGAAGCCGATGGCGCCCGCCATGCCCAGGTTCGAATGCCCCGCGCCGGCCAGCAAGGCGAAGCTAAAGTTGCTGACCGCCATCAGGATGAGGCTGACCATTACCGACTTCTTCATGCCCAGCCGGGAGTACATGACGCCGCCGATGAAGATGCCGATCAGATAGGCCCAGAAGCCGACCCCGACGTCGTAAAGCGCGATCTCGTCGTTGCTGAAACCGAGATCGTCGAACAGCAGCCGGAACGTCAGGTTGGCGAGCGTGTCGCCGATCTTGTGCAGGAGAATGAACAGCAGGACGAGGAAGGCTCCCTTGCGGGCGAAGAACTCGACGAATGGACGCCATACGGCGTCGATCGTCCGCGCGATTCCCTTCTTCTCCCTGGGTTCGCGGTGCCGCTTCGGCTCGCCGACCACCAGCGCCGTCAGCATCGCCGGCAGGGCAAGTGCGGCGCAGGCAAGATAGGCGGTCGACCAATCGGAGCGCGCGGCCACCACCAGCGCGAGAGCGCCCGCGCCCGCCGAACCGATCCGCCAGCCATATTGCGACATGCCCGATCCGACACCCAGCTGCCGCGGCTCGAGTATCTCGATGCGATAGGCGTCGATCACGATGTCGAAGCTGGCGCCGGCGATTCCGACGAGGATCGCGGCAGTCACCACTGAGCCGATGCTCTCGGCCGGATCGACCAGCGCCAGATTCACGACCGCTGCGATGACGAGCGCGCCGGTCACCAGCATCCACGAGACGCGCTGTCCCAGCCGGCCAAGGACCGGAATCCGCACGCCGTCCATGATCCAGGCCCAGAGGAATTTGAAGTTATAGGCGAGGAAGACGAGCGTGAAGGCGGTGATCGTCGACTTGTCGATTCCGTCCTGCTTCAAGCGCGTGGTCAGCGTCGCGCCTATCATCGCATAGGGAAAACCCGACGACATGCCCAGGAACAGTGCCGCGAGCGGCGCGACTTCCGTGTACGGCCTGACGCCCTCCGGCAGCATGTTTCGCCAGCCGCCCGGTCGTCCCGCTGCAGTCGCCATATGGCCTCCCCGCTCGAAAGAAGCGCCGATGTTAGCAGCCGATGAGCGGCTGGCTAGTAGGCCGTCATTTCCGCTCGTCGAGGACGATGAACAGCTCGAGGCCCTTGGGGGCCTTCACCTTCTCGCCCTGAAGGTGCCGGTCGATACTGTCGAGCGCTTGGCGGAGCTGCCGCTCCGTGTACGGCTTGCGGATACAGCCGATGGCATGGGACGTCGGCAGCGGAACGTCGTGTCCGGTCGCGAGCAGCGTCGGCACGCCTTTCACTCGCGCCGCTTTGGCGAGTTCCAGCCCACGGTCTTCGCCGTGCAGCCGCACGTCCGCCACGACGAGATGGACAGTCTCCTTCTCCAGATTTTCGACTGCGAACTCGAAGTCATCGGTCGTCGCGACGACCTCGTAGCCGAGATCGCCGAGGATGGTTTCCGTGTCGAACGCGGTCAGCGGCTCGTCCTCGACGATGAGGATCCGCTTGACGATACGCTTACGCCTGCCGAACAGCATCAATTGCCCCGATTTATGAACCTGCGTCCGAAACGAACGAAGCGGCCGCCCGTGCCGCCCCGCAACAACCGTCGCCGCACTGTGCTCCCGAGGGCACAGGAGGGCAATGGCGGTGAGCAGCGCATCGCGAAATTGCTGGCTCGCGCGGGAGTCGCATCGCGCCGCGAAATCGAGCGGATGATCGCCGAAGGACGCATCGCGCTGCATGGCGAGAAGCTGACTACTCCGGCGACCTTGCTGACCGATCTCAGCGGCGTGACGGTCGATGGAAAGCCAGTGCGCGCCGCCTCGGCCACGCGGCTGTTCCGCTTCTACAAGCCGCAAGGCACGATCACGGCGGAGCGCGACCCGAAAGGTCGGACCACGATCTACGACCGGTTACCGAAAGGCTTGCCGCGGCTGATGCCCGTCGGGCGACTCGATTTCATGACGGAAGGGCTGCTGCTGCTCACCAATGACGGCGAGCTGAAGCGGCAGCTCGAGCTTCCGCGGACCGGCGTCGTTCGGACCTACCGGGCGCGCGCTTTCGGCCATGTGACGCAGGCCCAGCTTGAACGCCTCGCCGAAGGAATCACGATCGACGGCGTCCATTACGGTTCGATCAACGCCAACCTCGAGCGGCGGACCGGCCGCAATGCGTGGATCGAGATGAGCCTGACCGAGGGCAAGAACCGGGAGGTCCGCAGAGTGCTCGAGCATCTCGGGCTACAGGTCTCGCGGCTGATCAGGACGGCCTACGGGCCGTTCACCCTGGATGGCCTCGAGCCCGGTGACGTCGACGAGATCGGCAGCGGCGAGCTCGACGCGTTTCGCACCACACTCAGATGAGGATCATTGCCGGAGCATGGCGCGGACGCACGATCGACGCTCCTCCGGGGATGGCGACGCGGCCCACGGCCGACCGGGTCCGCGAAACCTTGTTCTCGATGCTGGCGAGCCGCCTCGGCTCGTTCGAGGATTTGCGTGTCGCCGACCTGTTCGCCGGCAGTGGCGCGCTCGGGCTGGAAGCATTGTCGCGGGGAGCTGCGCACGCGACCTTTGTGGAAAACGATCCCAAGGCAGCGGCGATCATCCGGCATAATGCAGAGAAGCTCGGGGCGGCGATTCAGATCCTCGGCGGCTCCGCACTCGCATTGCCGCCTTCGGAGCCCTTCGACCTGATCTTCGCCGATCCGCCCTATGCGCCGGGCTCAGGCAGCGCCATCGTCAAGGCCGTAGCCGCTGCCGCCTGGCTCGCCCGCGGCGGGTGGATGAGCGTCGAAACGAGCCGCGACGACCAGGTCGATCCCGGGCCATTCGCCGTCGAAGCGGAGCGTGACGTCGGCCGTGCCCGGCTTACCCTTTTGCGCCGGCCTTAGCGCCTTTTGTCGCTTTCCTGATCTCGTCGATCTCGGTGCCCAGCCGCCGCCCGACCGCGGCCGCCGCAG
>CBHTSV010000300.1:0-5075 GCA_966095215.1 uncultured Sphingomonas sp.
GCGCCGACACGGACAACAGCGCTCTCACCGGGCCCTGCACGGGCAAGCTCAGGGCGGGCGTGAAGAGCGTCGGCTTCGAGCTCGAGGCGTTCACCCGCCCGATGCGCGACCTTGCGATCAATGCCGGTCTCGTGATGGCGAATACCAAGTATCGCGATAACCTCGTGGGCGCGGATGGCCGCGCATTGACTAATGCGCTCTTTCAGCTGCCGGGCCGACGGATCTCGAACTCGGCGGAGTGGACGGCGACTGGATCGATTGCGTGGACTCCGCCTCTCGGAGCCAGCGGGCTGCGGGGCCTCGTCTACGCCGACATCCGCCACATGAGCACATTCAATACGGGTTCGGATCTCGACATCGAGAAGACCCAGGACGCGTTCAACGTGGTGAACGCTCGCGTCGGTATTCACGGGCCTGAGGACATGTGGGCCGTCGAGCTTTGGGGGCAGAACATCTTCAACAAGGACTTCCTGCAGGTCGCGTTCGATGCGCCGCTGCAGGGGAGCTGCACCACGAGAGGAGCGGTCGCAGGCTTCTGCTCGCCGATTCCGAATGTTGCGACGCAGCTCTACGGCGCGTTCCTCGGCGAGCCGCGCACCTTCGGCGTGACTCTTCGCGGCAAGCTCGGGTTCAACCGTCCGGCCCCGCCGGCCTATGTCCCGCCGCCGGCTCCCCCGCCGGTCGTCGAGCAGCCTGCTCCGCCGCCTCCGCCTCCACCGCCTCCGCCACCCCCGCCGCCTCCGGTCGAGCGCGGGAAGTAATTCAGGCGGCGAGCGTCTCGATCTCGCGCGCGGCGTCGATCAGCGCCGCGCGCAGGTCTTCGCTCTCTTCGGCGCTCAGTTTCCGATTGTCGCTGCTCGTCACGTAAAAGACGTCGACGGCGCGCTCGCCATAAGTGGCGATATGGGCCGAGTGGATGCGATGGCCTTGAGCGCTGATCGCGGCCGTCAGGCTTGCGAGCAGCGCCGGCCGATCCAGCGCATTCACTTCCACCACGGTCGTCCGGGTTGACGCGCGGTCCGCGATGGAGACCGAGGGCGCGAACCGGAACGCGCGCGCCCGCTGGATGTGCGGCTTCGGTGTCGGCAGCGCCGGCGCCTGCTCGCTCGTCAACGCCAGCTCCACGGACCGGGCAAGACGTCCGCGGAGCCGCCGGTCAACGTAAGGCTTCCCGCGTCCGTCGAGCACGAGCAGGTTGTCCAGCGCCATTCCGTCGCGGGTGGTGTGGATGCGCGCATCGATGATGTTGGCCCCGGCTGAGGCGAGCCCGGCCGAGATGCGATAGAACAAGCCTTCGCGGTCGGGCGTGAAGATGCTGACGCGCGTCGCGCCGCTCTCCGGATCGTCCTCGACGACCACGTTCGGCACCGCGTCGCCGATATGGGCTTCGGCTGCAGCGACCTGCTTCGCATTGGCGATCTGCCAGGCGAACGGCTCGGCGAGCCAGTAGCTGTCGGGCAATCGCCGTGCATGGGCGCGGACCGCGCTCGACTTCCACGACAGCGCGCCGGCAAGCTCCTTCTGGCGCTCCTCCACCAGCTCGGTCCGCCCATGCTGCTTGTGGCCGAGGCGGAGCCGCTCTTCGGCGGCTTCGAAGAGCGTCCGCAGAAGCGTGCGCTTCCACTCGTTCCAGACCCCGGGGCCAACGGCCCGGATGTCGACTACGGTCAGGATGAGCAGCAGCCGAAGCCGCTCGGGACTCTGCACCTGCCGCACGAAATCCTCGATCGTTTTCGGATCGGCGAGGTCGCGCTTGAATGCGGTCGAGGACAAGAGGAGGTGGTAGCGCACCAGCCACGAAACCGTCTCGGTCTCGGCCGGTTCGAGGCCGAAGCGCGGGCAGAGCTTCAGCGCGATCTCTGCGCCGATGACGCTGTGGTCGCCACCGCGTCCCTTGGCGATGTCGTGCAGGAGCACCGCGACATAGAGCACCCGACGCGAGGCAATCTGCTTGATGATCGCGGTGGAGAGCGGATGGTCATCCTTCAAGTCGCCGCGCTCGATCGCGGCGAGCAGGCCGATCGCGCGGATCGAATGCTCGTCGACCGTGTAGTGATGGTACATGTCGAACTGCATCTGCGCGACGACGCGCCCGAAATCCGGAACGAACCGGCCGAAGACACCCGCTTCGTTCATCCACCTCAAGACCAGCTCGGGCGAGTGGACCGAGGTCAGGATTTCCATGAACAAGGCGTTGGCTCGGGAATCCTCGCGAACCTTGCGGTCGATAAGTGTCGCGTCGCGCGTAGCCGCCCGAATCGCTGTCGGGTGGATTTCCAGCTTCTCGCGCGCAGCGACTGCGAAAAGCTCGAGCAGGCGAATCGGCTCCGCGCGGAAAAAGTCGTCGGAGGGAATCGAAATGCGCCCGCGGTCGAGCACGAAGCCGCTCAGCCGCTTCGGTCTTCGCCGGATCGTCGGAAGCGCGAAGCGGAAGCCCTTCTTGCCCAGCTGCTCGTCGAGCTGTGCCAGGAACACTCCGGTCAGGTCGCCCACAGTTTTGGCATTGAGGAAATAGAATTGCATGAAGCGCTCGACCGCGGATTTCCCCGGCCGGTCGGCGTAGCGCATGATCTCGGCGATTCGCGGCTGATAGTCGAAGGTCAGGCGTTCCTCCGCGCGCCCGGCGAGCAAGTGAAGGTGGCAGCGCACCGACCAGAAGAAGCGCTCGGCCCGGTCGAAGCGGCGGAACTCGGCGGCGGTGAAGAGTCCGGCGCCGACCAGGTCCGCCGGGCGCTCCGCCCCGTGCACATATTTGCCGATCCAGTAGAGCGTGTGAAGGTCGCGCAGGCCGCCTTTGCCGTCCTTTACGTTCGGCTCGACGACGTAGCGGCTGTCGCCCATCTTGATGTGCCGCTGGTCGCGTTCGGTGAGCTTCGCGGTGACGAACTCGGCGGCGGTGCCCGCGACGACTTCCTTGCGAAAGCGCTTCATCGCGGCGTCGAAGACGCCCTCAGCGCCCCACAGCCACCGCGATTCCATGAAGGCTGTGCGAACCGTCATGTCCTTCTTCGCGAGCGCGACGAGCTGGCTGATTGAGCGCACCGAGTGACCGACCTTGAGTTTCAGGTTCCAAAGGAGGTGGAGGATCGCTTCGGCAGCACGTTCTTCTTCGGGCGTCGGCGCCTTTCCGGTAAGGAACATCAGGTCGAGATCGCTGAACGGTGCCATCTCGCCGCGGCCCGTCCCGCCGACTCCGACGAGGGCGATCCGAGTTTCGACCACGCGATCGGTGACCAACTCGTAGGCGAGGCGCACGAGCTGATCGTGAAGGAATGCGGTCGCCTTCGCGCCGGCTCGGCCATTGCCCGGTTCCTCAGCCAATCGGCGGGCGATTTCCTCGCGGCCAGAAGCGAGAGCCTCGGCGAGAATTACGGTCGCTTGCGCAGCCAGCTTCCGGCCGGGCTTCAGCTCGGCCAAGCGATCGGCAACGGCGCGCCGATCGATGATCGCGCGCTGATGCTCGACGTCGTACAGGGTCATGACCCGCGCTCGGCCGCGAGCCTTTTCAGTCGGTAGAGATGCTCGAGGGCCTCGCGCGGCGTGAGGCTGTCGGGATCGATTCCGTCCAGCTCGGTGAGGACCGGGTCGGGCGCATGCTCCGGCTCGGCGGCCGCGAACAGTGGCAGGTCGTCGAGCCCCGCGGCGATTCCCCCGGTCGCATCGCGGCCCGCTTCGAGCTTGGCGAGCACCGAGCGAGCGCGCGCAACCACGGTGGGCGGAAGTCCGGCGAGCTTGGCGACGGCGATTCCGTAGCTGCGATCCGCCGCTCCGTCGGCGACTTCGTGGAGCAGGACCAGGTCGCCCTTCCACTCGCGCGCGCGCACGTGATGGAGAGAGAGCGCATCCAGCCGGCCGGCGACCCGAGTCAGCTCATGATAGTGGGTCGCGAACAAGGTGCGGCACTTCACCTGGTCATGCATCGCCTCGACCACCGCCCATGCGATCGCGAGGCCGTCATAAGTCGACGTGCCGCGCCCGATCTCGTCGAGGATGACGAGGCTGTTGGGCGTTGCCTGCGTGAGGATCGCGGCGGTCTCGACCATCTCGACCATAAAGGTCGAGCGGCCGCGCGCCAGATTGTCCGAGGCGCCGACACGGCTGAACAGCCGGTCGACGATGCCGAGCTTTGCGCTCGACGCCGGCACGAAGCTGCCCGCCTGTGCCATTACCGCGATCAGCGCCGCCTGCCGCAGGAAGGTCGACTTGCCGCCCATATTGGGACCGGTGATCAGCCAGAGCCGGTCCTCCGGGCCCATCGACAGGTCGTTCGCGACGAACCGCTCGCCTGTTTCGCGGAGCGCGGACTCGACGACCGGATGCCGACCTGCTTCGATCTCGGAACAGGCTTCGTCCGTGAGGTGCGGCCTCGTCCAGCTTCCCTCGACGGCGCGGTGGGCGTGGCTCGCGGCAACATCGATGCGCGCGATGGCGTCTGCAGTCGCGGTGATCTTCGGAGCGGCTGCGGCGGCGAGCGCCGACAGTTCCTCGGCGTGCGCAGCCTCGGCGGCCAGCGCGTGAGTGCCGGCTTCGATAACCCGGCTCGCTTCTTCGTGCAGCTCGGGCGAGTTGAAGCGCACCACCCCGGCGAGAGTCTGACGATGCGTGAAGCCGCTGCTCGGCGCCAGGAGCCGGTCCGCATGCTTGCCGGACACCTCGACATGATAGCCGAGCACCGCGTTGTGGCGGATCTTCAGCGAGGCGATGCCGGTCGAATCGCGGTAGCGGCTCTCGAGCGCGGCGATGGCCCGGCGCCCATTGGACGCCGCGTCGCGCAGCGCGTCGAGGTCGCAGTCATAGCCTTCGGCGATGTAGCCGCCCTTCGACGCGTCTATTGGGGGCGAAGCGACGAGCGCGCGCGAGAGCTTCTCGATCAGCGCCTGATGCCCGCCGAGCCTCGGTAGCAGGCTGTCGAGGAGGGGCGGCCGGTCTGGTTCACTTTCCAATTCACGCTTCAAGACGTCGGCAGCGCCAAGACCGTCGCGAAGCAATGCAAGATCGCGCGGGGAGCCCCGGCCCGCCGCCAGCCGCGCCAAAGCTCGCGCGAAATCGGGCATGGCTTTCAGCGCCGAACGCAC
>CBHTSV010000301.1:0-2405 GCA_966095215.1 uncultured Sphingomonas sp.
CATGGGACGATTGCGGCCGCGAACTCAGCAGTGCGCCGCTCGGGTTCATCCGCGAACAGCTCGTCGATAAGCTCGGGGTGCCTGCGTAGAAGCATCGCCAGCGGCCGTGGCCAGATGCTGTTCGTGTCGTCCTTCCAGAACAGGTAGGACGAACCGTCCTCGTCGACGAAGATGTGGGAATCGATCACCCCGCCGCTCATCTGCGGCATCGACGCGTCGTAGCCGAGGCCGGTCGTGTTGACCGGCTTGCCGGTGATCAAGGGCGCGCCATTGTCGATCCACGGGCCCGCCGGGCTGGATGCCCGAGCGACGCCGATCGCCAGCGCGTTGTTCGACTGGCGAGCGGTGAAGCACAGCCAATATTCCTTGCCTGCATAAGCGATCTCTGGAGCCCAGAAATCCGCGACGTTGCGGCCCCTGGCGGCCCAGGCAGGCTCCTGCCCTTTCGGAAAGACGAACCCGCGATGCTCCCAATGTTCGAGGCCAGTCGAATGGAGGATCGGAAAGGCGTCGGGCGCGTCGTTCGACGTCGCGACGAGCCAGTAACCGTCATCGGCTTTCAGGACGGCAGGGTCCCCGTAGCCGACCAGGATTTGCGGATGGATATTCTCGGTGAGCAGCGGCCGCCAGGGGATCGTGGGCTCGGCATGCGTGATCGGGTCGGAGAAGATGTGAGGGGGCCGCGTGCCGAAGTCGGCCGCCAGATCACGGTAAAAACCGGCGAAGTCCTGCTGCGTGTCCGTGGCGACCAGATAGGTCTTCGACGCACCGTCCGAGTTCTCGACGGCAATCCGGAAGCCCTCGCCTTCTGGTGCGGCGTCGACGGCAAAGATTAACGGATCGGAAGCTTGGACGGGAACGTCGGCCACTGTCGCTAAATGCACGCCTGCAAGGATGGATGCCCCGCGTGGATTCGAACCACGATTGACGGAGTCAGAGTCCGTAGTCTTACCATTAGACGACGGGGCAGCTTTTCCCGAGAGCGGGCGAGATAGAAATCGCTTCCCAATGTGTCAACGCCGCCACGGCCAAGGCCCGCCCTTGCCCTAACCCCCTCATTTGTGATTAAAACCGGCTCACGTCAGCCGCGTAATTCACGCGGTGAAGATGAGAAATGGGCGTGTCATGGCGCAGCATGTCGCCAGCGCGCCGGCTCTGCAGCAGGGGTATAGTGAGCAGAGTCGGCCATCGGAACCCGGAACTCCGTGGAAGCGGGAGGTCCGCCGCCACACCTACGGCGCGGTCGACCTCGGCACCAACAATTGCCGGCTCCTCATCGCCCGGCCGACCGACGACGGCTTCACCGTCATCGACGCCTTCTCGCGCATCGTCCGCCTTGGCGAGGGACTTTCCCAGAGCGGCGAGCTTTCCAGTGACGCGATGGACCGGGCGGTGGGCGCACTTTCGGTGTGTGCCGACAAGTTGAGGCGCCGCAACGTCTCGCTCTCGCGCTCCGTCGCGACCGAGGCGTGTCGACGGGCGAAGAACGGCCAGGAGTTCGCCGAGCGGGTTCGGCGGGAGACGGGCATCGTGCTCGACATCATCGAGCCGCAGGAGGAGGCGCGACTCGCGGTGCTGGGCTGCCACAAGCTGCTCGAGCCCGGTGACGGTCCGGCCCTCATCTTCGACATCGGCGGGGGGTCGACCGAGCTGGTGCTCGTCGAGCAGGTGGACGGAATCCCGCGGATCCACAGCTGGTGGAGTGCGCCATGGGGCGTGGTCTCGCTGACCGAGAGCGAGGGGCGGGACGCGCTCGAAGGGCCCGATCGGATCAAGGCCTACAAGAGGATGCGGGAGCGAGCGCGGCGGTCCTTCGCCGCCTTCGCATCGATGCTGCCTGACGAGAAAGACGGCATCCGGCTGCTCGGAACCAGCGGGACGGTGACAACGCTGGCCAGCGTCCACCTCGCATTGCCCTCATACGACCGCCGCGCGGTGGATGGCCTGCACGTGCCGATCGAGGCGATGCAGAAGATCAGCGCGATGATTGCGGGGATGGACTATGACGAGCGCTCGACGCTGCCCTGCATCGGCACCGAGCGCGCCGATCTCGTGGTCGCCGGATGCGCGATCCTGGAGGCGATCATCGAGATATGGCCCGCGAGGAACCTCGGCGTCGCCGACCGCGGCATCCGCGAAGGAATCCTGCGCTCGCTCATGGCGAGAGACGGGTGGCAGCTATGAGTTTCCTCCCCACGATTTCGTGGGGAGGGGAACCGCCGGAGGCGGTGGAGGGGTCTTGGCGCGGATTCAGCTACCCCTCCACCAGCTACGCTTGTTCCCCTCCCCGGCAAATGCCGGGGAGGAAATGAAGCGCGTTCGTACCGCCAAGGGCCGCAAAGTGTCGTCGACGCGCTGGCTCGAGCGGCAGCTGAACGATCCGTACGTGAGGCGCGCCAAGGCCG
>CBHTSV010000302.1:0-4509 GCA_966095215.1 uncultured Sphingomonas sp.
GAGCGCGTCGAGGCTGCGGCCGACGGCATCGATCTGCCGCTGGTCGCGGGCAAGGTCGAACAATGCGGATGCGTAGCGCCCCGCTAAGCTGGCCCGAATGCCGCCGGATGTCTCCACGCGCGAAAAGCTCCAGAAACGGAAATGTTGCCCCATGCGAAAAACGGGGCGTTGCCACGGGCTTAGCCCCGACACGCCCCCATGGGATGCGCGGCCCCTAGCAAGCGGTTCGGGGGGATGCAAGGCGGTGATCGACTGCCCGGGCGTTCCCGAATCTCGGGAACTGTGACATATGTGCGATCGGCAGCTCGGGCCATTGACGGGGGAAAGTCGATGGACGGCTTCGTTGAAAGCGCAAAGGGCGTCGTCAGCATCATCCGTGACGGGCTGATCACTCTTGTTTTGATATTCCTCATCGCGACACCCGGATGGGTGAATAAGCGCTTGATGAGCGCGGGATTCGTAAAAGGGAACATCGCGGGCTTCGAGTGGCAGGCGGCCGTGGAAGACAACAACGCCAAGCTAACCGAGGCGGCGAAGACGATCGATACGCTTCAGGGTCAGCTAAGTACGACTCAAGCTGCACTGACCGCTTCGGAGAAATCGCGCCAAGAACTCGCAGACCAGGTCAAGGCAACAATGCCGGATTCTCCGGTAGCAGAGACTGCGGCCGCGCCTCCGCCGGCACCAACACGTGAAATCGTTCAGGAAAACAGTCAGGTCCTGAGGAATTCGGAATTTCGCAGCAAAATTCTTCTCGATCAGATCCAGGCAAATCGAGAGCTTCTTGCCAGGGTGGCGCCACCGTCGGGCAAGTGACCGCTTGAGCCGGCCCTTCGGTTTGAACGCAAGCCAGCGGAAGCAGTGCGAATCGGCTTCGGATAAATGCACTCCCGAACAAGGGAGATTTGCATGACCTACGTAGTGAAAGGCCTCGACCCGAAGCCCTATGCGGAGCTGTTCGGCTTATCCGACGAGGAGCTGGAAAAGCGCGGCGTCGTCCGGATGATGGTCACCGATCCGACGTTTCCGTGCCGCGTCAGCCTGACGGATCGGCAAGTCGGCGAGAAGGTGCTGCTGCTGAACCATGTGAGCCATGATGTCGCGAACCCCTATCGGTCGAGCCACGCCATCTTCGTGACCGAAGGTGCAAGCGAGGCCGCCGAGTTCGTCGATGAGGTGCCGCCTGTGTTCAAGCCGCGCGTCTTGTCGCTCCGCGGCTTCGACGCGGACGGGATGATGGCGGAGGCCATCCTTACCCAGCCAGGCGAGGCGGACGCCGGCATTCGCAAGCTGTTCGAAAACCCGGCGATCGAGACGATCCACGCCCACAATGCGACGCGCGGCTGCTTCTCCGCGCGCATCGAGAGGAACTGACGATGGCTACGCTTGCGCAGAGCGTCGAGGCGCCTAGATCGGGTGACGTGAGCAATCTCGCGCGCCTCGATGCGGATACCGCCTGGGCGGCCTTCATGCGCCGGGATCGCCGCTGGGACGGGCGCGTGATCGGCGCTGTGAAGACCACCGGCATCTACTGCAAGCCGAGCTGCCCGGCGAAGCGGCCCAAGCGCGAACATGTCGAGTTCTTTGCCAGCGGCGACGAGGCGCGCGCGGCAGGTTACCGCTCCTGCCTGCGCTGCAAGCCCGACGAGGTCGGGCGCGACCGCGAGGCCGTGGCCAAGGCCGTGAAGATCATCGAGCGCGCTGAGGAGGCTCCGACCCTCGACGAAGTGGCGACGGCCGTCGGCTACGCGCCGCATCACTTCCAGCGCATCTTCAAGCGCGACCTCGGTGTTTCGCCGGCGGAATATGCCCGCGGCCTCAGGACCCGCCGGGCGGAAGCCGCGCTCAAGGACAATTGCCGCATCACGGATGCCGTCTACGATGCCGGCTATTCGGGACCGAGCGGCTTCTACAGCGATGCGAAGGAGAGGCTCGGGATGACCCCCTCGGCATGGCGCGACGGCGGTCGCGGAGAGACGGTCCGCTGGACCCATTTCGACAGCCCGCTCGGCCGGATGCTCATCGCGGCGACGAGCAAGGGCATTTGCCGTCTGACATTCGACGATAGCGAGTCGTCGCTAAAACGGCTGTTCCCCAATGCCGTCATCGTCCGGGACGACGGCGGCCTCAAGGAGCTGGTCGAAGGCGCCCTGACCGCCATTGAACAGCCGTTGGCAGCGCCCGAGCTTCCGATCGACGTCGCCGGCACCGCTTTCCAGGAAGCGGTGTGGCGCGAGCTCCGCCGGATCCCCGCAGGCGAGACCCGCAGCTATGCCGAGATCGCGGCAGCCATCGGCCACCCGAAAGCGGTTCGGGCCGTCGGCACCGCAAACGGCGACAATCACGTCTGCGTGCTGATCCCCTGCCACCGCGTCATCCGCAGCGACGGCTCGCTCGGAGGCTACGGCGGCGGGATCGAGCGAAAGATGAAATTGCTCGCCTCCGAAGGCCACCCCACCGAAGCGCCGGAGCTGCCGTTGATCGAATAACGCCTTGCGGCGGCCTTCTCCTTCGGCTCAACACCGGCCGAGGGGGAACGATGGATCAGCCTGGAACAGTGGCGGCCGCGGAGAAGCCGCTTTGGAAGCGCATCGTCGATTTTCCGTTGGTGGCGATGCTGATCGCGATGGTCATCGTAATCCTGTGCTTCGCCGCGGCGCTGCTGATCGGACGGTATCTCGTGCCGCCAGTCCCCGGCCTCACCCGGGAGATGACGTTTGACCTGCTCGCAATCCCCATTCTGATCCTGGCCTATAAACTGCTGATCCGTCGCCTCGGCGAGCAGCCACGCGACGATTATCGCGATCCTGCCGCCCTTCGGAATCTCGGCCTCGGCCTCGGTGCGGGCTTCCTCGTCTTTTCCGTCGCCGTGGCAATCGCGGCCCTTCTTGGAGTTTACCGCATCACCGGCGAGGGCAACCTCAACGGCCTTCCCGCAGCGCTGATCGGAGCGGCGATATTCCCGGCGATCAACGAAGAACTGGTTTTTCGGGGAATCCTCTTTCGCTGGATCGAGGAGTTCGGCGGGAGCTGGATGGCCTTGCTGCTGACCTCCGCATTCTTCGGCGCAGCCCATCTCATGAATCCGCACGCAAGCTCCATTGCGGCTATCGGCATCGCATTTGAAGCCGGAGTGATGCTCGGCGCCGCATATATGCTGACGCGCAGCCTCTGGCTTCCGATGGGCTTGCATGCCGCGTGGAACTTCACGCAAGGCGAAATCTACGACATCCCGGTTTCCGGAACCCCGGCAAACGGAGTGGTCGAAGCCCAGCTGAATGGGCCGCCGCTGCTGACGGGGAACGGTTTCGGTCTGGAAGCCTCCCTGATCGCGATCGTCATCGCCACGCTGTTCGGACTGTGGCTCCTGTGGCTCGCCATCAAGCGCGGCGAGCTTGTCCATCCCTGGTGGGTGCGTCGGCGAAAGATTGATCCGCTTCAGGAGACGTTTGCCTAAAGGAAGCTGTACGGGTCGACGTCCACGCTGACGCGGACCTTTGAGCTCCATTCCACTTCGGCGAGCCAGTCGCGAATCACGTCCTGCACGTCGAGGCTCCGGCGGGCGTGGACCAGCAGGCGCTGGCGATGGCGACCGCGCAGCATCGCGAGCGGTGCGGGCGCGGGGCCGAAGACGGCCATTCCTTCGACCTCTGGTGTCGAATTGCCGATCCGCCGCGCGACGGCTTCGGCTTCCGACGCATCCTCGGCCGAGACGACGATCGCGGCGAGGCGGCCGAACGGCGGCATGGCCGCTTCGCGGCGCGCCTCGGTCTCGGCGGCGTAAAACCCCGGCGCATCGCCTGAGACCAGCGCCGCGATCACCGGCGCATCCGGATCGTGGGTCTGGACGAAGACACGCCCGGGCTTGTCCCCGCGGCCTGCTCGGCCGGCGACCTGCTGGATCTGCTGGAAGCTGCGCTCCGCCGCCCGTAAGTCGCCACCGGCGAGGCCGAGATCGGCATCGACAACTCCGACAAGGGTGAGGTTGGGAAAGTGATAGCCTTTCGTGTCCAGCTGGGTGCCGATGACGATGTCGATCTCCTGCCGCTCCATCGCGGCGACGAACTCGGCGGCGCGCTGCGGCGACCAGATGGTGTCGGAGGTGACGATCGCCGTGCGGGCCTCCGGGAACAGCTCGGCGACCTCGTCGGCGATGCGCTCGACGCCGGGGCCGCAGGCGACGAGGCTCTCCTCCTCGCCGCACTCGGGGCATGCTTTGGGCGGCGGCATCACATGGCCGCAATGGTGGCAGGCAAGGCGGTGCATCAGCCGGTGCTCGACCATCCACGCGGTGCAGTTCGGGCACTGGAAGCGATGGCCGCAGTGGCGGCACAAGGTCAGCGGCGCGAAGCCGCGGCGGTTGAGGAACAGCAGCGACTGCTCGCCGCGCTCGAGATTGGCCTCGAGCTCGTGCACGAGCGTCGGCGCGAGCCAGCGCCCGCGCGGCGGCGAGTCCTGCGTCAGGTCGATAGCGCGGATCTCGGGCATGGACGCTCCAGCGAAGCGCTG
>CBHTSV010000303.1:0-4449 GCA_966095215.1 uncultured Sphingomonas sp.
GTGCTCAGCGTAGTCCAGTGATCGCCGCCTCCATCCAGGTCCACCTGGACAAGCCCACTGGACGTGACTCTCAGGTAGCCGCCGGTGATGACGTTGGTGCCGGCGGCGACATCGAGGATCTGCCTGATGTCAACGAGATCGCCCTTCCCATAGTCGGTGATTGTATCGACATTACCGGCCGCGATTAGGGCGGTGTTGCTCAGGATGAAGGTGTCATTGCCTCCGCCGCCACTCATCGTGTCGGCGCCGCCCTTGCCCTCGATGATGTTCGCGCCGTTGTTGCCCACGATCGTCTGACTGAAGTCGTTACCGGTCAGGTTGATGGCTCCCCTGCCATGGTCGTTCGTGGTGCGAAGGACCTCGATCTCGCTGCCGGCGGAGAGCGCGTAGCTGACGCTCGTCAGCACCACGTCCTGTCCGACGCCGCCGGCTCCCTCGATGACCAGCGTCGAGGCGCTGCTGACCGTGTAGCTGTTGCCCTGCAGCATGGCGGCGCCGCTTACGACCGCGGCATCCATCGAATAGCCGCCGGTAAGCTGTCCCACCGCCGACATCTGCACGGTGTAAAGACCGCTCGACGGCGCGCTGAACGTCACCACCGAATCGAACCCCGCGCCGCTGTCGTCGTCGGCCCCAAGCAGCGACCCGCCCGGCGCCAGCACTTTGAGGTAGGTGTCCCCGACGCTCCCCGACGTTCCGAGCGAGCTCATCCCGAGCATCTCGAACGTGTAGGTGGTCCCGGCGACCAGATAGACACTGACGCTGTCGACCTCCCCGGCGGAGGCGATCGTCGCGGTCATCCTGAAGTCGACGTCCGCAGCGGCAAGCGGCATCGTCTCGACCCACGGCGCGCCGGTGAGCAGCGAGTACATGTACGAACCGATCAGCGCGTGGACCTGCGCGTTCGGGTGAATGTCATCGAAGAAGACGAGGTTCTGGTACTGAAGCAGGTTGCTCGTCAGCTGCTCGGTCGTGAGGCCGTGCAGCGCGGCGATCTCCGGCAGAACGGCATCGAGGCCCGGCTGGATCACTCGGCCGCTGGAGTCGGTGTACGCGGGCCCCATGATCGGGACGTAGGTCACGTTCGCGCCTGCCGCCTGTAGCGCCGGTACCACCTCGGTGCGGATCAGATTGTCGAGGTAAGCGGAATAGTCGGTCGCGGCGGCGCTGTGCGCGAGCTCGATCGGCCCGAGCACGCCGTTGCCGGTCACATCATATTCCGGAATCAGGCCGACGTTCGGGACTCCGGTAATCAGCAGATTGTGCACGCCGGCGCTAAGCAGCTCCTGGAGCTCATACAGCATGGTGCTGGCAGCGTAATCGAGCTCCGCATAAGCATCCGCCTGCGGCACGACCGATGTGTCCGCCGGCGCCAGGGCGCGAACGTCGTTGCCGCCGATCGTGACCATGTAGAGAGCGTTCGGGTCGGCATGGCCGTCAACCGCATCGCGGAACGCGTCCGTTTGCCCGTTGAGGTTCGGAACGACCTCATCGCCCTGAATAATTCGTGCTCCGCCATAGGCGAAATTGAGGTTGTGCCCGTTCGGATCGCCGGCGAACGGGTCGATCGGAAACCCGAAGATCGGGTCTTCAAAATGGTAGGGGAAGACCGGCTTGCTAACGAGGCCGATGGTCTTGTTGCTGACGAGGTCGGCGAACGTATAGCCGTTCGTGAACCGGCCCTGGAAATAACCCAGCGATGCGTACGGCGCGCCTTCCGGAAGATCGGTGAACGGCAGGCTGCCGTAGAAATTCGCAAGCTTCAGCGCGTTGCCGGAATCGACCAGGCTATCGCCGAAAATGAACGCCCCCGTGTACGCCACGACGCCCTCCTCGCGGGGGCTATTCGGCCGTGCTCCAGACAAGGAGCGACTCGTGCCACTGTCCCCCGTCCGACAGAGCGTCCATCAAACGTTTCGTTAAAACAATATGTTAAATGGTTAACGACAGTGATCAGAAGCGGTTCGCCGGCAGGTTGACCGGTCCGACGAGCTCCTCGTGCCGCGCGATGGCGAACCGATCGGTCATCCCGCCGATGAAGTCGCCGATCGTGCGGAGCTGCTGTATCCGCTCGCCTTCATGCCGCCAGTCTGGCGGCAGCCGGGCCGGATCGTCGCGATAGGCGCCGGCAAGATTGGACACGACCCGCTGCGCCTCCATCCGGACCGCCTCCAGCTCCGGCGAGCCGTAGAGTCGATCATACAGGAAGCGCTTGAGTTCGCGTTCCTCGCCGGCAAGCGCATCGGAGAAGCCGGCTAGCTGGCGTCCGGCGGAGCGCACGTCCTCGAGCGTCTCCACACCGGACTCGGAGACGCGCCGCTCCGTCTCGGCAAGCACATCCTCGACCATCGCACCGATCATGTCGCGCACCAGCGCGCGCTGCCGCTTGTCCGGCGGGATCCCTGGATGGCTCTCCTCGATCGCCGCCCAGAGCCGCCGAACGATCGGCAGCTCCAGCAACTCGTCCATGTCCAGCAGGCCAGAGCGCAGTCCATCGTCGACATCGTGATTGTCGTAAGCGATGTCGTCCGAAATGGCGGCGACCTGCGCCTCGAGGCTCGGCCAGGTCGAGAGCTCGAGGTCCCATTCGGCATTGGCATCCGCCATGGCCCAGCTCTTCTCCGCCAGCGGGCCGTTGTGCTTCGCGAGGCCTTCGAGCGCTTCCCAGCTGAGGTTGAGCCCATCGAAGTCCGGATATGGCGTCTCCAGCTTCGTCACGATGCGAATTGTCTGGGCATTGTGGTCGAAGCCGCCAGTGTCCTTCAGCGCAGCATCCAGCGCATCCTCGCCTGCATGCCCGAACGGCGGATGGCCGAGATCGTGGGCAAGGCTGAGCATCTCCGTCAGGTCTTCGTTGAGACCCAGCGCCCGCGCCATCGTCCGGGCGATCTGCGCGACTTCGAGGCTGTGAGTCAGGCGAACCCGGAAATGATCGCCGTCGGGCGCGACGAACACCTGCGTCTTGTGGCGCAGGCGGCGGAAGGCCACCGAGTGGATGATACGGTCGCGGTCACGCTGGAAGATGTCACGCGGGCCTCGCGGGCCCGAGCTGCTTTCAGGATGAAGACGGCCGCGTGACTGCGCGGGATTGGCTGCAACGCCAGGGGGGAGCTTCATTCCGTGCCGAGTGGCACAATCTGGTCTGTTGCGGAATTGGTCCAGCGGAAGGAATTGATGCCGACGGAGTCGAGGTCATCGGCGAAAATCTGGGCGTCGGAAGGGCCGCGGAAGGGACCGACCACCAGCCGGGCGCGATCCGGGCTCCTCGCGACATAGCCCTTGATGCCGTCAAAAATATCGCTGTGGCGCGACTTCATGCGGCTGAACTCGCCGCGAAGGGCATCGGCATTGGGGCCGCTCGCGAGCTGCAGCCAGATCCCGCTCGTCCGCTTCGCCGGCTGCGCTGGCACCGGACGCGGCGGCGCAGCGTAGGCGACCTGCACGGGTTGCGGCTGCTGAACGACCGGAGGCGGAGCAACGGGAACCCGGAGGTAATCGTCGATTCCGGAGAGCCGATCGCCGCCTTGCGGCGCCGCATAGGCATATTGCGTGCCGCTTGAATCGGGGAAGATGCCGAGGTTCACGGCGGCCGCCTTCTGACCCGCTTGCAGGCTCGGGAGCCGCTGCAGGAACGGAGAGATGCGCACCCAGCTGCCCGGCATTGCCCGGTCGATCGCGACCATCGCCCCGCCGCTGTCGCCCGTGAGAGCGAGCACGAAAGCCCGGCAGCGGTTCACCGCCGAATCGCCTCGTGCGGCGAGCGGCGCCAGCGCCTGCAACGCTCCGGTCTTGTCGCCGCTGATGGCGAGGCTCAGCGCGAGCCGGCGCCGCGCCTCGTCACCGTCCGGCCCGCCAAGCGCAGCGCGATAGTCGGCCTGGGCCTGGGCCTGCCGACCCATGAGGTCGTAGGCGAGGCCACGGTCGGCACCAAAGGTCGCAACAGGCGCTCCGAGCTGCTGGGCCCTGGTGAAATACGGAAGCGCCGCCTGCGCTTCGCCATTGGCGACCGAGACTGCGCCCATCCCCGCCTGCGGAAGCGGGCTGCGCGGGTTCACGTCATCCGCGCGGGCGAAGAAGCCGGCGGCGGCCTGCGTGTCGCCCATTTCGAGCGCCGACTTGCCGGCGCCGATCAGCGCGCTGAAGTCCTTCGGATCCGATGCGAGCGTGCGGACATAGCGGGCGAGCGCCGCCGCCGGCGTCTCGTTGTAGGGCGAGTAGCTGCCCTGAGCGAGCGCAGGCGTCGCCGCTACCGCAAGCGCGCAGGCCACAAGAATTGCTTTGAAACGAATGTGCACCGATCCCCGCATTACCCTCCCAATCAGCAGAGAATCTTGATCAAGGCTTGCTGCCTAGAGGCTTTACGGCGAGCCGTGTGCTGAAGGCGGTGAGGCGGCCGGAATCGGCCAAATATTGGACTGATTAACGGACACGGCGGTCATCGCGAGGTGC